>JBILIO010000089.1:0-7473 GCA_044349915.1 Sphingobacteriales bacterium
TTCTTTTACTTTCGACCCGCTATTTCATGCCGGCGCATATTATGTTCAAGAAGCAAGCTCTATGTTTATTGCAGAAATATTTAAGCAACATGTTGATACCAACAATGCGCTAAAGGTATTGGACTTGTGTGCAGCGCCTGGCGGAAAAAGCACCCATATATTATCTTTAATTTCTGACAATAGTTTTTTAATTGCTAACGAAACTATTGCGCAACGTGCAAATATATTAGCCGAAAATTGTACCCGTTGGGGAAATGCAAATGTGATTGTTTGCAATAACGACCCAGCACATTTTACCGATTTCGAAAATTGTTTTGATGTGGTTGTAATAGACGCGCCTTGTTCTGGCGAGGGCATGTTTAGAAAAGATCCAGCTGCAAGACTGGAATGGAATGAAGGGAATGTAAAACTCTGTAGCGCAAGACAGCAAAGAATCCTAGAAGAAGCGACAAAATTAGTGAAGCCCGGAGGAATACTGATTTACAGCACTTGTACTTTTTCGGAAGAAGAAGACGAAATGCAAATCTTGCCGCTTATTAGCAGTGGCGACTGGGAATCATTAGCATTGAATTGTAATGCTTTTCCAGAAATTACCATTAGTAAACTTAACAATATACACGCCTATAAATTTTTACCCCATCAAAATAAAGGCGAAGGTTTTTTTGTGAGTGCAATTAGAAAATCAAATAACTTTTCGGAAGGAAATTGGCCTAGACTTTCCAAGAAAATTAATTTCGCAGATAAAAAATCAAAGGCCATTGCTGCACAATTCCTTACGGCCAAAGATCCTGAATTTATTGTGCACCAAGATCAAATACTTTTTATTCCAAAAGAAATTAGCGCACAAATGCTAGGCGTGCTAAATACAAAATTACATATTAAAAAATTTGGTACTGAAGTAGGGCAGTTAATTCGGGAAGAGCTGATTCCCTCGCAGGCACTGGCGATGAGCAATTACCGCTCCGATCTGCTACCAAGTATTGAATTGAGTTATGATGATGCCATTTTATATTTACAAAAAAATGATATGCCATCGCAAGGAAACGCGAAAGGTTGGCATTTAATGAAATACAAAAATTACGCTTTAGGTTGGGCAAAATTATTGGGCAATAGAATCAATAACGCTTACCCAAAAGAATGGAGAATCAGAAAACAAGAAAATAGTTAAAGTAGTTTTTCGATAATCGCTTCTACACTGATGCCCTCTGCTTCAGCTTTATAATTTCGCACAATTCTATGACGGAGCACGGCAGTTGCCACTGCTTTTACATCTTCTATGTCTGGTGAAAACTTTTGATGAATAGCAGCATGACATTTAGCGCCCAAAACTAAAAACTGACTTGCTCTAGGGCCTGCACCCCAAGATAAGTACTTGTCTGCCTCTGGACTAGCACCGGCTCTTCCAGGTCTTGTTTTGGCTACTAATGAAACCGCATATTCAATTACATTATCTGCAACGGGTATGCTTCTTACTAATTGTTGAAAATACAAGATCTGTTCAACATTGATAATTTTTTTCAAATCGACAACCTTGTTGCTTGTCGTGTTTTTTACAATATTTAATTCTTGTTCAAAACTTGGATAATCTAACCAAACATTAAACATGAATCGATCGAGCTGTGCTTCGGGTAATGGATAAGTTCCTTCTTGTTCTATTGGGTTTTGTGTTGCTAACACAAAAAATGGGGAAGGTAAACTATGGTGAACACCTGCAGCAGTTACGGCGCGTTCTTGCATAGACTCTAATAAGGCAGCTTGTGTTTTTGGCGGCGTTCTATTTATTTCGTCTGCTAAAATAATATTAGAAAAAATCGGGCCTTTGATAAATTTAAAAGTTCTGTTTTCGTCTAGAATTTCTGCACCGGTAATATCCGATGGCATTAAGTCGGGTGTAAATTGAATCCTATTATAACTTAAATCTAAAACTTGTGCAATGGTTTGTACCAACAATGTTTTGGCTAATCCGGGCACACCCACTAATAAACAATGCCCATTACTAAAAATAGAAATTAAGACTGCTTTTAAAACTTCCTCTTGGCCAACAATTACTTTTCCAACTTCTTTGCTTATCTCTTGATAGCTTGCCGCTAATGCAGCTACAGCTTCTACTTCCGACTTGTACATATTATTTATCGACTTGTTTTCCTTTTGATACTGCTGCAAACCATTTATCTAATGCAGTGCAATAATTAAAATCTTCTGAAATTTTTATAAAAGTGCTGGCTCTTTTTTTATCGAACCAATCTTCCATTGTTTTGTTTTGTTTACTACTCAAAGCAGCTTGTTGAATTTTTTGATAATCATCTTTTAAATTTGCACGATGGGGTTCTGTTTTAGAAATAAACTGTACCACACGATATGCTTGTTCGCCACTTGGCAAGCTAAATAAGGTAGGCTGCGAAATTTCGCCCACTTTCAAATTGTCTATTGCAAAAAATAAATTAGGATCTAATTGGTCTGTAGGAATTTTGGTACTGCCGTCTTGTGCATTTTGCATCATGCCACCGTTTCTTTTAGTAGCATCGTCATCAGAGTATTTTGCTGCTGCATCTGTAAATTTAAGTTCGTTGGCAATCAGTAAAGTATACAAACTGTCTAAATCTGATTTAGCTTTTTTTAAGTCCGAAGATTTGGTGCTTGGCTTAATTAAAATATGTCGCACATTTACTTGTTCGCCTCTTCGCTCCACTAGTTGAACAATATGAAATCCAAATTCGGTTTCTACTATTTGAGACAACTCCCCTGGTTTTAATTTAAATGCAACCGCTTCGAATGCTTTCACCAATGCCCCTCTGCCTACAAAGCCAAGTTCACCGCCACTTTTAGCGGAGCCGTCTTGTGAATATAAAATAGCTAATGTTGCAAAGTCTTCTCCTTTGGCAACGCGCGCTCTTAATTCTTCTAATTTATCTTTAGCCTCTGTTTTAGATGCTAAACTTATTTCGGGCTTTTTTACGATTACTGCAATTTGTACTTCCTTATTAAAATAAGGTAAGCTGTCTACAGGAATTTTATCGTAGAAGGTTTTGATTTCGTTCGGCGTAATAGTTACTCCTCTGGTAATTTGCGACTGCATATTTTGAGCCATAATCACCGAACGTACATCGTCTCTTAAATCGGATTTAAATTCAATGACCGATTTGCCTAAAAATTGTTCTAGTTTTTCTTGAGAGCCAATTTGCGAAATAAAATAGTTCAGTCTTCTATTTAACTCATCTTCTACTTGCCCTTCACTTACTTCTATACTGTCTAATTGCGCTTGGTTTTGTAATAATTTTTGAGTGATCAAAGACTCTAAAATTTGACATTTCAATTCGGGTTTATTGGCATAGCCCTGTGCAATATATTGCGCAAACTGACCATCAATATCGGATTGTAAAACAATGTTCTCACCAAGCACTGCAATAATTTTATCTGCAATTTTATCTTGCGCATGTGCAGCAAAATTGATTACCAACAGGAGGATAAAAAGGATAATACTTTTTCTTGTGTTCATTTGTTTATTATTTTTCATCCAAATTAATTTCTATGTCTTTATCTGCAATAGCCTTTTGATAAACAGCTTGTTCCATGCTATTGATTAAGCCTAACTTTCTTTTATTGATAATACTATTTCTAATATTATCGATTTCGAATGATAATGGAGAGGTTTCTTCTCTGTACATGAAATCTTTTATAAAAACCAGATAAATAAAGTTAGCGTCTGTGAATTCTAATCGTTTCCCCGTTTGTAAAATGGCGTCTTCCGAAAACTTGCTCAATGGAATTTTAGATTGTAAATCATCTAAGTATTGCCAAGCAGTATCTGCAAAAAGATAATCACTCGCAAATTGCATGCAATAAGTTTCTAAGTCTGCTTTATCTCTTGGTCTAGCAGATTTAAACCATTTCTTTACTAAAGTTAATTGAGCTGCATTTTTTGGTAGCTTAATAAAGGATGCCTTCACAATGCTCTTCTTTAACTCAAAATTATCTTTATTAGTATTATAAAAATTAAGTAATTCTTTTTCCGAAACCGTTGTGTCTAGTTTTTGTGCAACCAACTGTTCTTCGTATGCATAAATAACCAAAGAGTTTTTATAGTTTGCTAATTGCAATTCGATGGCTGCTTGATCTACAGTAGCGTTATCTATAGCCTGCTTTAAAAGCACTTCTTGTTTTACCCAATTTTCAACATAGGCTTTTACAATATCGATGCTATCATTTTTAGATGTGCCTTTCGGAACAATATTAATTAAATCTGAAGGCAGTAATTCTTTATCGAAAACGCGTGCAATTGGTTTTTCTTTTGCACCGATAAAACTTGCAATAAAATCGCATGCACTCAAGCTGAACAAAAGTAAAAATCCAATTACACGCATTATTAATTAATTTATTTAGCAAACAGGCTGCGGAATACTGCATCGTCTACTTGTACCGGATATTTTTGTTTTAAAACTCCAATCCATTCTTTCTCTAACTTATTCTGGTAGTCTGCTGTAACGGTTCCTCTCACTTCGTTTAAGGCTTTGGTTTGTGCATTTAATTTAGCATTCACCTTTACAAATACAACCGTATTATTTGCAACAATGTTTAGGCTTACCCCTTTTTTCCAAACAATGCCATCAATAATTGCGTTTTCTCCTTTTTCAAACTTATCTGATTTAATAGTTAAGTTAAGCGGATTGCTTTTGTTTACTCTTCTTAATAATGAATCTTCAGTGATTTTTTTATTCTTGATAATTTGACGAACATCATTTGCGATTGCTTCGTTTGCACAAGTATAAATTTTTGCATCTAAACGATCTGACCATTGGTAATTCGATTTGTTTTGTTCGAAAAATAATTCTAAGCCTACCGTATCTTTTACAGCAGCAGACCAAACCTTTTGATCTGTTAATTCGAATAACAGAATTCCATCTCTGTATTCTTCCATCAATGTTTTAAATTCTGGATATTTTTGGTCTAATCTGTTTTCTTCGTAATCCAATAATGTCTTATTCACAAAATTATCATAGGCGTCTTTTTTAGCCTTAGACATATTCTCTTTTAACATATTAAACTGATACTGCGTCAAATAATCTGCATAATCAGCTACCGTATAAACCGTTGAGCCTATTGTAAAAATTGCATCTTTAGGGTTTAGCGTTTCTGGCTTTTTGAAAGCACTGAGCGCTAAGTTGGAATCTGCTTTTGAATAGAATTTTTTTAATGAAGCTGGTGTCTCGATAAATTTGTATTCCTTTTTTAACTTAACAATAAATGATTGCTTATTAAGATCTGCTCTTGAATCACGACTGATTTTTGCTTTGATGTCTGCTTTAGCCGCATCAAATGTTGGCAACGATTTGCGTTCTACTAATTTTACAATATGCCATCCGTAAGAAGTAGTAAAAGGTTTGCTATAATCATTTACATTTTTAAGCGCAAAAGCTTCTGATTCAAATTCGGGTACCATTTTACCTGTACCAAATACGGGTAATATCCCGCCGTTTTTCGCAGATCCTTTATCTTCAGAATATTGCTTTGCTAGCTCTTCAAATTTTTGTCCGCTGGTTAGTAAATTATAAACTTCGTTAATTTTATTTTGGTTTCTTACCGAATCTTCTTTACTAAGTTTTGCTGTTGCTCTCAACATAATATGCGCAACTTTTACTTCACCTTGAGCAGGTCTCGAATCCACTACTTTTACAATATGGTAACCATATTTTGTTCTAAACGGCATGGTTACTGTTCCCTGCTTTGCTTTGTAGCAAGCGTTTTCGAAAGAGTACACCATGGCAAAGACACTGAAAAATCCCAAATCTCCTTTATTGGTTTTTGCACTAGGATCTTCTGAAGATTCCATGGCAACTTTTGCAAAGTCTTCTTTTTTCTCTAAGATTTTTTTGCGAATAGCCATAATCTTATTATAAGCTGCAAGGGTATCTTTTGCGCTGGCATCTTCTTTACAATTAACTAAAATATGACTTGCTCTAATTTCTTTTTTAGAACGATCGTATGCTTCATTAATTAATTGCTCTGTAACTTCTTTATCTGTTAAATAAGGCGCAGCTAGTTGTTTGCGATAACCCGCTAATTCTTTTTTAAATGGGGCTGCAGTATCCATACCGAAACTTTTTGCTTCTAGTACTTTTAATTTAAAATTGATGTATAAATCTAAATACTCTCTTAAAGTTTTTTCATCTGGATTAGCTGCCAATTTTGAATTGTTCTTTTTGAAAACATTTTCAAATTCTTGCTTTCCTACTTTGTCGCTGCCTACCGTCATTAAGGTGTTGGCATTTTGCGCAAATGCACCGAATCCAAAAAGCATTGTAGCTGCTGAAAAATAAATTTTCTTTGACCAAGTTAAATTCTTCATAAAAAATATAATATTAAAATTTTTGATTTAGGTTTGTTTTAGGTTCGCTAATTTAGGACAATTTTCAATTGTTTCAACGAATTTAGGGTAGCAATTGGTATGTAAATTAAAAAAATGATACTTTTACAGCTCAAGCTATGCAAAATCCACTTCTTTCTACCAATTCAGCCGTTTTAACCGCCCTTTTAGGCTCGGATGTTTACCATATATCCGAAGCCACAAGTCAATTGGAACAAGCCGGCTTAATTGCTAATGAGCCGACTGTGGCAAAGCAGGAAATTGCCTCGGAACAAGTAGTTATTCCCTCTACTGAACAAGCGCTTAAAACTGTCCATTACAATTACCTTGGAGAGAACAATAAATACATTTTAATTCTAATAGACCAGCCATTAAAAAGGGAGATTATTGCCGCAAAAGATCTGCTGCTCTTAGAGAAAACTTTGGCAGCGCTCAAACTAGAATTAAGAGATGTGGCTATTGTCAATTTACAACAATGCGAAGAACTTCATTTTAAATCCTTAAAAGAATTTTTTAGTTGTAATAAGGTGCTTGGTTTTGGAATCGAATTAGCTAAAATCGGCATCGAAAAAGAAGTAGCTATTAACACGGTATTTCGAATCGAAGACTGCCCGTTTTTACTAGCAAGCTCTTTAGAAGAACTAAGCAATAACCAAGCACAAAAAGTAATTTGGTGGTCGGCAATGAAATCAATTTTTTAATTCGATAATTTATTGGCAAACAATCGTGCAATCATTTTTAAATGATTGAATCCATTTTTTACATAGCCAAAATGAAAATTTAAAATTTCGTAGCGTTCTTGCAAACCCTTTCGCTGATTGGTTTGCGACATGCCTCCATCTAAAAATTTTGAAATAACTAGGCCAGTATTACAAACCGTTTTTGCTTGTTTTAAACAGCGAATAAGCCAATCGATATCTGCCGAAATACGATACTTTGTTTGATAGGCTACTGCTATGGTTTTTTTTACAAAAATAGATTGGTGGCAAACAATCATTCCCATTTGCATGCTTTGCCAAGAGAGATTTGCAGGTGGTCGTAATCTTCTGTTTCTTAATACCTCTCCTTGTTCGTTAGTGATAATGGTATCGCCATAATACACATCGGCATTT
>JBILIO010000090.1:0-7424 GCA_044349915.1 Sphingobacteriales bacterium
TGCATTGCAAACTAAATAACGTGGCACGCCTACTGGTTTTGCTAAAAAGCTCCATTTCATTCCCGTTGGAAATCCGGCTCCACCTCTTCCGCGCATGCCAGATTTCTTCACCTCTTCCACTACATCTTCTGGAGACATTGTTTTCAAAGCCTTTTCGACCGAACGATAGCCGCCCATTTTTCGATAAGTATCAAAAGTATTTATTCCTGGAACATCAATGTGTTCTAATAATATTTTGCCTGACATATTATTTTATTTCTTCTTTATCAATATAAATTCTGCGAAACCGAATAAATCCCAAAAAATACTCGGTAATATTTTTCCGTATTTAATTAAATTATGAATTACCTTAAATGGCATCATTAAAATATTTGGAATATATTTTCTTGTGCCGCCTTTAATAATTTCTGTATTATTTTTTAAAAATAAATTATACAACTCTGTTAACGAATACACTCTCACATGGGTGTCGTCGTCGAAAAAATTCAAAGTTCCTTTCATGCGCGGAAGTCGAGTAGATCGAATTCCTGGGTACTCCACATACAAGTATCCTCCGGGCTTGAGCTTTGCTAGTAATTTTACCAATACTTGATCCCCGTTTTTCAAGTGCTCAATTACATGAGCCATCATAATAAAATCGAAGTGTGAATTGGGTACACTATCTAAGTTTAATTCTTCTAAGTTTAATTCGTAAAACGATTTCATCAATTTAAAATCGTTTTCGTCATTATTATAATTTTTATTTAAATCTAAACCGTGGTACTCACAATTTGGAAACCACTTTTTTGTTTTTGATGCCGAATGATTTCCTGCGCCAATATCTAACAACACAAATTCCCCTTGCTTAAATAATTTATTTAAGTAACGATATTTTGCAGGTAGGGTTAGGGCGCTTAACATCAAATTTTTTATTTTATATCTGTATAAGATTGTAAGCGATTTTCGGCAGTTAGCTTATTGATTAAGTCGTCTGCCTTTTCGTTCGTTAAGTTTTCGTAATAGTTTACGCCACACTGCAACATCGGTGCTGATCCACAAGAGCCCAAACATTCTACTGCCTTTAGCGTAAACATTCCGTCTGCGGTAGTTTGGCCAAGTTTAATATTCAATTTATTTTCTAAATAGCTAATTAAACTCTCGGCGCCATTAATTGCACATGGACCCGTATGACAAACTTCTAAAGTGCATTTGCCAACAGGTTGCATATTAAACATCGAATAAAAAGAGGCCACCTCGTACACTTCAATTGGTTTAATGCCAATAACACTTGCAACATAATCCATTGCATCCGAACTTAACCAACCATTAAATTCTGCTTGCGCAATGTGCAAGATTGGAATCAATGCCGATTTATGTTTTCCTTCCGGATATCTTTTCATTAACGCTTTCGATAGTGTTAATGCTTCTTCTGAAAATGCTAAATTCATTTACTTATGTTTTTAAAAAAATATTTTAAGCGTCTAACTCGCCTGCAATTACATTCAAACTACTCATGGTAACAATCGCGTCGGATAACAAAGACCCTTTCGCAATTTCTGCGAATGCTTGATAAATAATAAAACATGGCCTTCTGAAATGTAGTCGGTACGGCGATCTGCCGCCTTCTGAAATTAAATAAAATCCGAGCTCCCCGTTTCCACCTTCTACTGCATGATATAATTCGCCTTTTGGCATATCCACTTCACCCATCACAATTTTAAAATGATAAATGAGCGCTTCCATGTTAGCATATACATCTTGCTTTTCGGGTAAATAATAAGCGGGAACATCTGCATGGAAAATTCCTTTGGGTTCTTTTTCCATTTTGGCTAAAGCTTGTTCGATTAATCTTAAGCTCTGCCAAATTTCTTCGTTCCTTACCATATACCTATCGTAAGTATCGCCGTTGGTGCCTACCGGAATTTCAAAATCAAATTCGTTGTAAGAAGAATATGGATTGGCGGTACGCACATCGTAATCTATACCAGTTGCTCTTAAACATGGGCCGGTAAAGCCATAGTTTAAAGCCTTTTCGGCGCTAATAGCACCAACACCTACTGTTCTATCAATAAATATTCTGTTTCTGTTAAATAACTCCTCGAAAGATTTCATGATTTTCGGGAAGGTAGCCAAGAACTTTTTGGTTTTTAAAATGGCAATGTCGTTGAAGTCTCTTTCAAAACCTCCCACACGACCAAAATTGGTAGTCAATCTTGCGCCACAAATTTCTTCGTAAATTTCATAAATGTTTTCGCGCTCTTGCATCAAATACAAGAAGCCAGTAAAAGCCCCGGTATCTACGCCTAAAATTCCATTGCAAATTAAATGATCCGAAATTCTCGCCAATTCCATAATGATGATGCGCATGTAATCTACACGCTTAGGCGTTTCAATATTTAAGAGTTTCTCTACTGTTAAATGCCAGCCAAAATTATTAATAGGTGACGAGCAATAGTTAAGTCTATCTGTTAAAGGTGTGATTTGATAATAAGGGCGATGCTCTGCGATCTTTTCAAATGCCCTGTGAATATAGCCAATAGTAGAAACTGCACTGACAATTCTTTCGCCGTCCATTTCCAAAACGTTTTGGAAAACACCATGCGTTGCAGGATGTGTTGGGCCAAGATTTAAAGTCGTGGTTTCTTTTTCTAATGAATCGCTGTCAAGTTGAATATGAGCCATAACGCTATGTTAATTTTTTTATCTACCGAAATAAGTATCGTTTTTGTCAATTCTGTTTGGGTCTTCTAATGGATGTTCTTTTCTCATAGGAAACGCAACCATATCGTCCACATTTAAAATTCTAACCAAATTTGGATGTCCTTCAAAAATTACTCCGTAGAAGTCGTAAGTTTCTCGCTCTTGCCAATTAGCAGATTCATATAAAACAGTTGCGGTAGGAATTTTAGGATTTGATTCTGGAATATATACTTTAATTCTTAAGCGAAAATTATTTTCCATGCTTTGTACATGATAAACAACTGCTAATTCTTTTGTTGTTGGATAATGAACGGCGCAAACATCTGTTAAAAAACGGAAACGGTAAGTTTCGTTTTCATTTAAATATTTTAATACCGGGATGATGCTGTCTTTATTGGTTTGAAAGGTTAACAAACCATAAGGCTCTTCAAAATTACTCAATGCAGTTCCAAAAGTAGACTGCAAATCTGCGATCAAATTTTCTGTTACTATTGCCATTTTATTTAATTCCGTAATTAGTCATGAGGGCTTGGTATTCTGGCGAGTTTCTTCTGCGCATCGATTCAGATTTTACTAAATCTTGAATACGATTAAAGCCATCAATGATTGCTTCGGGGCGCGGCGGACAGCCAGGTACATAAACATCTACTGGAATAATTTCGTCGATACCTTGCATGACACTGTAAGTATCGAAGATACCGCCAGACGATGCACAAGCGCCAACAGCAATTACCCAGCGGGGTTCGGCCATTTGTAAATAAACTTGTTTTAAAACAGGACCCATTTTTTTGGCGATGGTTCCCATTACCATTAATAAATCTGCTTGACGGGGCGAAAAACTTGGACGCTCGGAACCAAATCTAGCGAAGTCGTAATGTGATCCCATGGTTGCCATAAACTCAATTCCACAACACGAAGTTGCAAATGGTAAAGGCCATAATGAATGTGATCTTGCAAGACCTACTACTTTGTCTAATCGCGTTGCGAAAAAACCTGCACCTTCAATTCCTTCTGGTGCCGAAACAATTTTAATTTCACTCATAAAAATGCTTAAAAACAAAACGCACATCTTAACTGAAGATGTGCGTCAAATGTACAATAAATATTACTTTTTAAGGATTTAGCGACAAGAAAAATCTTAATTATTCCCAGTCTAAAGCACCCTTTTTTATTAGGTAAAAAAAGCCGGCTAATAGGAAGCCAATAAATGTCAACATTTCTAAAAAACCAGTGATTCCAAACTCTCTAAAATTGACTGCCCAAGGGTACATAAAAATGACCTCGACATCGAATAATACAAACAAGATGGCAACCAAAAAGTACTTCACAGAAATAGGAGACCTAGCATCACCTTGTTGCTCAATTCCACACTCAAAATTGGCTAATTTATCGGCTGTTTTACGCTTTGGGCCTATGTAATGAGTAGCCAACATGGTTACCACTACAAAGCCAATTGCTGCAATAAATTGCAATACGATTGGGAAGTAATCGGTTGGTATAAATGAATTTCCCATATTTTTTAATGCTTAATTTAGATGGTAAAATTAGTAATTATTTCTTTGACTCTTTAACTAAACCTTCAATGGCATCTTTTGCTTGCTTATCTGCAGGGTCAATTTCGATGACTTTCTGAAAATTGCCAATTGCGGCAGCATTATCTTTTAAAATAGTGTAATTATAATCACCTAAATATTTATAGGCCTCAATCAATTCTTTACCCGATTTTTTTAGGTCTAATTTTGGATCTGCAATCGTTAATTCAATAAACTTTTCGTAGAATGGTTTAGCCAAACCATCATTGATTTTATCTACATTATCTAACTGCACATTATTTCTCGCGCGAAACAAATAAGCTGGTTTATACGCTGCATTTAATTCCAAAAGTTTGGCAAAAGATGAATCTGATTTTGCAAATTCTAATCCGAAATAATATTTTCTACCTAAATTAAAATAATCTATAGCAGTTGGTTTAGTGTTCAATAATTTTAATTCGTAGGTTTCTGCAGATAGTTTATATTGCTTCATCGAGAAATAAGCATCCGATAAATCTCCGTATAAATCTCTACTAGTGGTATCGAGCGCAATGGCGCGTGTAATGGTGTTTACGCCCAATGAGTCTAATTTATTTTTTACTTGCAACTTGCCTAAATAAGCATAATCTTGCGGTAAAATTTTTGCAGGATTCATTGAGAAAAATTTATTCATAGCGGTTAATCCAGCTTTATAATCTTTAACCTCGTAAGAAGAATAACCTAATAATCGGTAGTTAATATAATCGCTAGAATCTTTCGCTACAATTTGTTTGATAATGTCGATAGACTCTTGAAATTGTTTTCCGTAGAATAAAAACTTAGCATAACGCAATTGCGAATTCAAAGATTTATCGGTAAGGAATAAATATTTTTTATAGTTTTCAACGGCGCTTTCAAAGTGTTTAGCAGTTAATTCTAATTCGCCGTATTCTCTGTAAATTGGGGCAAAAGTAGAGTCTATTTTAATCGCTTTATCGAAAGCAATTTTCGCTTCGGCGTAATTCAACGAACGCGTCCAAAGCTTTCCAGTACGCACATGTGCGTTTACGTAGTTAGGGTTTAATTTAAGTGCTTCTGTGTAATATTTAACCGCTTCCGAACCGTTTGCTTGCTCCATATATACATCGCCAATAGCCACTAATAATTCTGGGCTCTTTGTATTAATTGCTTTTGCTTTTAAGAAATAACTTAAAGATTCTTCGAAATTTCTAACACCTAATTCGCGGTATACTTCGCCAATGCTAATATAGGTTTGAAAATCTTTGCCTAATGAAATAGCAATTGCTTTATCGAAATTTACTTTTGCTTCTATTACATTTCCTAAGTCGTAATCTACCGAGCCTAAACCTACTATGTTTAAAGTGGAGTTAGGGTTTGCGGCTAAACCTTGTTGAAAATAAAACTTCGCAGAATCAATTTTATCTTGCTTATAATAAGCTTTTCCTAAATAATAATAGTTGTCGGCATTGCTTGGATTTTCAAGCACTAATTTGCTGAAAATTGTTTTTGCTTTTTCAAATTGCTCTACTTCAATTGCCCTAATTCCTTTTACTGCTTCTTGCGCCTTTACAATTGTAAAAGTGGAAACTACTATGATGGCAACAAGCCAAGCATTTTTTAAACTTCGATTCATGCTATTTTTTTTAATTTGTTTGTATAATTCTGATGGGTGCATTGGCTGGCAATAAGCCAGATTTTAAAATAATTTTTTGGCCTTTATCGCTTGATATAAACGATGCAAACCCAGTGGCAAGGCCTGCTCTAGGTTCTCTGCTAATGCTATATATTTCGCGTAATAAAGGGTATTGTTTAGTGGCAAAGTAAGCTTGGTAGGGTTGGTAATAATAATCATCTCCCAAATCTCCTGGGTCGCCCATAATACCTACTACATTAATGCTGCTTCTAAATTTCATGGCCTTTGGATCGTCTTTATCGCTAATCCAATTTACGCCCACAATTCCTAAAGCGTTTTTATTTTCGCTAACATATTTAATCACTTCTTCGTTTGTTTTTAATGCATAACCCGGTATAGATTTTTGACCGACTAATTCTGCCATGTATCGAACGGTTCCGCTGTTCTTATTATCAAACACAAGATTGATTTTTGCAAGCGTAGATTTTTTGTCGAGTGTATTCCAATCTGTAAAATTTCCGCGCATAATTTCGCGCACTTGCGCTAAAGTAAAAGTTGTATCGGTGTTTTGATTGTTTACAATCAAAGCAATACCATCAGTTGCTATTTTATTTTGCGTATAGCTGTGTTTCCCTTTAAAATAAGCTATTTCGGAAGGGTTTAAGCCTCTAGCGGCAACCACTAAAGAGATGCTGTCTTTGATAAACAAATCCATCATGTCTAGCTCAGGCAAATAAACTGCGCTTAAGTTTGCTTTAGGATAAATGGTTTCGAAAACTTGTTCTTGCGCATCGATGATAGAAAGTAGTGTTTCGTCTGCTGCAATTTTAACTTCACCGGTAGTAGTGGTGCTGAGCTCTTTTCCGTTTTTATCTTTATTGTTTGAGCAAGCAGAAAAGCAGATTCCAATTAGGGCAAATAATAAAAATTTATTCTTCGTCTTCATTGTTGCTGTTTTTCCAATTAGTAAATGCTCTCCACAATCTAAAAAAAGAATAGGCTATAAAAATACAGCCTATTCCAATTTTAACTATTTTATCATATTCAGCTAAGAAATTTCCTATGCTGAGTAAACTCAATCCGATTACTAAATAAACGAGCGACATGATTATTCCAAATACGAAAATCACTTTTTCTCGCATGGACCATAAATCCGCTGGTTTATTCATTTGAATTACATCAATTTAAATTTCACAGGTACGTTAAACTGCACACGCACTGGTCTTCCGTTTTGTCTACCAGGTGCAAAGTTTGGCAAGTTTTTAATTACACGTTTTGCCTCTTCGTCACATCCGCCGCCAATACCTCTTAATATTTTTACATCAGAAACGCTACCATCTTTTTCTACTACGAAAGAGATAAATACAGTTCCTTCAATATTATTTTCCCTAGCCATTGCTGGGTATTTTGTATTCTTTGCAATGTAAGCGATTAAAGCGCCTTCGCCTCCTCCCGGAAATTCTGGCATTTGCTCAACCGAAATAAATGGTGCTTCCTCACCTGTAATATCTCCATCTAAACCACTCAAATCTACTTCTGCGTTTGGATCACCTTGAACGGTAGTTAAACCTGCATCCACT
>JBILIO010000091.1:0-7387 GCA_044349915.1 Sphingobacteriales bacterium
GTTTTCGTTGAATTCGAGTTTACCGGTTTTGCGTTCCACGGTTACACCCGAAAAATTTCCAATTTTTTGGTTGAGTCCGGTAAGTGCATTAAAGAGGGTCGACTTACCTGTATTTGGATTGCCAATTAAGGCAACATTAAATTGCTTATTCAATGGTTATCTAACTAAAATAGTGGCTGCTTCTTTTTTTCGGAGGCTTAATTTATAGCCCGAAACTTTAATAGCAATTGGATCTCCAAGTGGCGCAATATTTGAAATTTCTATGGATTCGCCAGGCAAACAGCCCATTTCTAATAAAAGAATAGAGGTTTCTTCGTCTGTAAATGAATCGATAGTGGCAACGGTCCCAATTTCAATATCCGTCAATTTCCTGAGTTCCATATCCCAAATTTATTGTTGCAATTTATCGCTTATTTATAATAATTCCAAATAAAAATAACTGGCAATAGCTTGATATCCAATTATTTAAAATAAAAATTAATTAAATCTTAAGATTGATGGCTAAAAACCGTCGTTTTTGCTTGGGTTTTAGAAAAGGTAGGGCAATTGCATTTTGATTTGCAAGCTGTAAATAAAGTACAGATCAAAAACCCTACTAATAAAAAGGCGATTTTAATTCTCTTGTTTTCCATATTTAAAGATAAGCTTTTCTACAATAAATTTGAAAAAAACAAAAGCCATTAAAACACCCAAAATATTGGCAATTTGGTCTTCCCATTCGGCAAAGCGATAGGTAAAAAAATACTTTTGAGATAATTCAATAAGACCACCCCAAATAAAAGAAAATACAAAAACTATTTTGTAGGTATTTTTTTTTAGTGCTGGATAAGCCGATTGCATTTTAAATCCAAACAACAATAAATTGGTGAGTGTAAAATAAAAAATGAAATGTACTAGTTTATCTGCACCTTCAAATTGCAATACGCTTATCTCGGGGAGTTCTTGAGGGCGCTTGTCGCAAAGATAAGATAGGATGGCAAGCCATCCTATCCAAAATATATTAAATCTCCAAAAGCGCTTAGGCGCCGATGATTGATTGGTATGCATCTGCGTTTAACAATGCAGTTAATTCTGCAGCATCTTTAATAGCAATTTTCACCATCCAACCTTCACCGTATGGATCGCTGTTTACTAACTCAGGATTGGTATCTAATGCTTTGTTGAATTCCAATACTTCTGCAGTAATTGGCATGAATAAATCAGAAACAGTTTTTACTGCTTCTACAGTTCCAAAAACTTCTTCTTTAGCAATTGTTTTACCAATGGTATTGATGTCAACATAAACGATGTCACCTAATTCGCGTTGCGCAAATTCGGTAATACCCACAGTGGCAACATCGCCTTCAATGCGAACCCATTCGTGGTCTTTGGTGTACTTTAATTCGGTAGGAAAGTTCATTGTGTTTTAATTTTTACCAAAGGTACAATTTTTTGGTAAAAAAGCTATGCCCCTATGTTAATTCGGATACTAAAACCAAGGCTCGTAATGGCCGTTGGGAAGGAGGTCGAAATAAATGGTTTAGTTACTAAACGGTCGTAAAATAACCTTACTTGGAAACGCTGATTCAACACATATTCGACCGAAGGTTTAATGCTTACTACCCTCGAACCAGAAATTACTTCAGATATTTTTTGATCTAAACGATGCACCACGCCTCTATTGTATCGAATGCTAATATCACATTTGATATTCAAATCGTTTTTCAAAACTGTTTGCGAATTTCCAATGGCAAATGGAATTTTTAAATTATTGGCAATGTAGCCAAATCCAATATTGTATTCTTGTGTATTTAATTGTTCTAAACGCGTATTGGCAAAACTTACGCCAATGTTTCTGCCTTGTTTATAATCGACATTAAAAGTCATGCTATTTTTCATAGTCATGTCTATACCAATAACCGGCGAAAATTGTTCTGTTAAAGTAATTTGTTGTATCTCGTATTCAGGTACAAAATTATTAGTCGATACATAACGAATGGCTTGCGTAGTTGGTTTGTTAAATGCATTCACATTATAAGTAGAATTGTAGCCATGCGTCATTACAAAATTCGAGAAATATTCTGCAACAATTGGAATGCGTATTAAGCCGCTGTAATTCACTCTCCAATTGGGTTTCGGAATTTTCGGAAAAGGAGATAAAGTATAATTAGCTGGATTTTTTCCGGAATAAGCCGATAAAAAAGCGGGTATAATTACTTGTTGCGAATACTTTCCAAAGCCATCGTAAAAACCGGTAGAATCAATGGTGGTAATGCCTCTTTCGTTGGCTAATCTTTGCGAAATAATAAATCGATTACTTTCAAAAGTATTAAAGAAAGTAGAAGCGCCATCGGAAGTTAATTTTTCGAAAGCGGAATTAAATGCCATAAAAGACATCGTAAAATTACCCGTTTCGGTTGGTGCAAAAGATTGAAAAGTTCCGAATGTTGGGCTTAAAGGATCGCTGTTGTATTTAAAAAATTCTGCATAATTAAAACCCATCGAACGCTGTGCCGTAACATCTATGCGCATATCGGGCATTGGCTCAATCGAAGCACGCAAACTCATTTCGGTTCTATCAGTATGTGCATAGCGATTAGTGATAGAGTCGTAGGTAGTAATCCAACCATTCCGAGCTGCTGCAAAACGAATATCTTGTTGACCTCCTAAAATAAAATTAGCACCCGGCGCATTGTTATTCGCATTACTCATTCCTAGATAATCAGTTCCTGGAATATAACCCGGTAATACTTGTCCGCTAGTTTGACGGTAAGTAATACCTACATTGCGCAACATAATTAAGGTACGCGCCAAAACTTTAAACACATCTAATTGGTTAGCTGCTGCGGCAATACTATCTTGTTTGGTTTGCTCTTTATCTTTCGCTTTTACAATTTTTAATTTTTCGAGTGGATCGTTCGCATTTTTCTTTGCAATTGGTTTTGATCTAGTCGGCGAAATTAAAGGCTTTAAATAATTTGATTTTCCATATAAACCCAACAAATTAAATTGCGGATTCACTTGTAAACTTCTAGAATTAGAAATAATATTTTCGAATTGCAAACTCGCAAGCGAAGCTGCCTTCCACTCGTAACGGCCATTGTAGCTGGTGCTCATGGTTACCCAATCGAGCATAGGTAACTTATTAATCGGCACTTGATAGGTAGCCGTAGTAGTTTGCGTAAACGAAGTATTTCTACCTAACGATCGTAAATTAAATAACAAAGAATCTTTTTTCTCTTGGGTATCTAATCTGCCCATTGGCTCGTCTACGGTAGCTAAATTTGTTGCCGCATAATCAAACTTCAACGATTTTGTTAATTCGTATCGCATCCCATATACCCTCGAAATTCTAAAATCTTTATTGAAGGTTGGCGTAATTCCAATCAAATTGGTATTCACATTACGCACTTTGTTTTCGGAATAATTTCTGTCTACATCTACTCTAAAATCTATTGAAGTAGGCGCATAATTAAAATTAAAATCTTTGATTAATTTCAAAGCCGGAATTTTAATTAATTTATCGAAAGGTTTTACATTCACCGGATTGTTCGAGAAATTATAGCCCATAGCGGCCTTGTAGGTTTTCTGAATATCGTATTCGGTATTGAAACTGCGTTTCAATTGATCGGTATAGGCATAGGTAAAATTGAAATTTTCAATATCATAAATGCGCGGGTCGCGGTCTTGCTTTACGCGTTCTTTTTTCACATTCGTAAAATTAATACTCTTACGACGGGTGTAATCTTCAGTAATGGCACGGATCGAATCTTGGTCTTTTTTAGACAAATCGCTCAACACATTTTTTAATAAAATATCGGGGTTACCTGGCGAAAATTGCGGGGTACTAATGGCCTGCGAATAACTTACATACATCGGCACTTTAATGCCTGTTGAAGCTGGAAAAAATTTACCCAATTCGATATTGGTTGCCACATCCATTTGTACATCGTTGGAACGATTGCGTTCCGAAACTTTTTTATCGACCGAACCAAAACCATAAGTACTTTTACTACCCGAAAGTGTTACATTGGCTAAATCTGCTAATTGTGCATTCACCCGCCCAATTGCAGCCCAGCCGCCCGATTCATCAAAATCGGTTAAACGCAATTCGTTAAACCAAACTTGTACGCATTTAGGATCTTCTGGTGTATTCGAAATATTTCTAACACCCACCACAATAGAACGCACATTTCCTAAATCCGGATTTCCTTTTATCCAAACTTTATTTTTTCCATCTTGATATACAAAGTCGACGCCAACAGGCAGCTTCGCATTGTTACGCAATTGTTTTGCCAATTGTAAAACTGCAAATGGAATTTGTAATTTATTATAGTCGGGCCAAATTTCTGCAGGTAATTTTTGACCAGGCAAAGTTACTTTTAAAGGAATTTCGTATTCGTAATAGTTATCCGAATAATCTAAACCAAAACGAACAAAGGCAGCCATTTCATCGTTGCGTACATTATCGCCTTCGGCATGCACAAACATTTCGACCCGCTTGTACGATCTAAAATCGTAACTGCTAATTTTATAAGCCATCGCTTGGTCATCTTTTTTAAAGTTACAAGCATTCAATACCATGGCTTGCTCATTAATTCTTGAGGTTCCTCTAATGTCTTGTAAGTTCTGCTCCTGTATAATGCCAGGCGGCAATACATATGGAATAGGAATGCGATTTCCGTTTTCTTCTATGTTGATGGTTGATAAATCAACAATGGCCGTAGACTTGGCGTTGGTGCCTTCGCCGGGTCTGATGGATGGATCTAATTTACGCCACTCACCTCGCACCAATTGTAATCTTGCAAAACGAAGGGTTGCGGTATCGGACCAATTGGTCATAAAAGTTCTGATGAAACGAATGGCACGAAAATCTTGAATTTCGCCCACGCGTTTTTCATATTTCGCAATTGGAATTCTGAATTGATACCAAGTTACATTTTCGGTTCTGCCGTTTGGTAATTTTTTGGCCGCTACAATTTTATCCGTGATGAAAGAATTTTCGTCGGGGTTTTGTAATTCCGATGGCGATAAATGTACGCGGTATTGAAAATATTCATCTCGATCACTTTGCGCGTTGTCTCTGTTAATGTCTTCTGTATCGGGGTTTGGTGTAGCAGCCGTATTGGCAATCCCAGTCTTGGTGGTCGATTGCGACTCGGTCGGCGAATTACCTTCGGGTGCATTGTATAATTTATAGCGATCTTTGATGCTGGCTTTTTCGGCATCTAAATCGGAACCTCTATAATAATGATAATCATCGCCAGATGGATCGGCAATCGCTTGTAAATATGCAGGCGAATTAGTACCAAATTTATTCGCCAAAGCATCTAAATAATTTGTTTGATAAAAAGTAGATTCTTCCGCATTATTTAAACCATCTAAACCTACATCTTGGTATTGTCTAGCCGAAACTTCATTATCAAATGCAGTTGTTAAAGGAGGAATTACACCAACCCTTCCCCATAAAGTAGAATCGTATCGCGCCACATTACCATCTTTCGGCAAAGCGTTTTCAATCGCTTGACTACCATCTTTTAAAATATCTTCCGAAATATTTCCAAGGTTAAAATACAAATCGCCACCCGAAGATCCTGGATTGTAAATAAAAGGATCCATCATCCAAAACTCAATGAATTCAACGTTTAGCGCTTCAAAATCGTTCGATTCCAATCGACGCATAATACCGCCCCAAGAGGCAGTAGGATTTTTAAAAGTACCATCATCGTTTAAGCGATCAACCGAAAAATTATACGGGCCTCTTTCTTTTGGATAAAAAGTTAAATCAAGTGTCGATAAAATTGTTGGCGTTCCGGTTGGATTTTGTTTATTCGGAAAAACTTCTTGTTCGGTTACCTCGCGCGAATAATGATTTGATAATTGTGTTTTGTCTGTTCTAATATGCGCAGGCGTAAGCGTATTGGTTCTACTAAAAAATAAATTATCTATTTGATAATGCGATAACCTGGCGCGATTGTAACCATAACTTAAATCGTTGAATAATTTTGATTCCGGAAACATCACAGGTGTACTAGACATACTCCAAGAATTTGCCATACGCAAATCGATGGTTGATCGCGTGCCTTCGAAATCGTCTATGTAAGAAGTTCCGGTATTGTTACCGCCCGTGTTTAAGGCAGCTGCGTGCCCAGGATCAAGCATGGCGTATTCTCCAGAGATCGTAACCGACGAAGGCGCTTTGGTATCAATGAATGGTAATTTATCAACTAATTTAGTTAAAAAACGCGAATCGCTTCGGTAATTAAAATCGAAACCATACATATTATTCGCACTGGGTTCGTCGCCGATATTTACTTTTGCAGTTAAAGGGCGTTCTGCTAAGCGAACCAAAGTTCCACCTAAGGTTAATTTCTCATCAAATTTATAATCGAAGCGCGAAGCAAAATACGAACGCGATTGAATACCAAATAAAGTAGAACTTTCTAAATCTACCGTAATAACTTGACCCGAACTTAATATACCTTGGTTAGTAATTTTTACACGACCAATATTATAATCTACTTGGTAATCGCTGCCTTCTACCAATAATTGCGTACCTGCTTTTACTACAACCGATCCTTGCGGAATATTTATGGCATTCAAAGAAAATTCCGAATTACTTATAGATTGAAAAGAACCTTGAATGGTAAATTTATTTTTGCGCGGAAATTGTTGTGCCCTAAATTTAGTGGAGTCGTATAACTCTGTAAATGCAGTATTTGCAGCCAAAGTTAAATCGCCATCTGCCGCCATTTTATCGTATAAATATTTACCAAAAGGTTCAATTTTAGGAAAAATAATTCGTCCGTTAGATGCGTTAACCGTTATGCCCTCCACAAAGTCGAATACGCCATCGGGTGTGGGTGTTTGTTTTACATCTAATTTATCTAAACCCATTACCTGAATCAAGGGTAAGTTTTTAATTGATTCGGGGCCGTTTGGTAAAAAATTAATATTGTTAGATGTTTTTTCGTCGAGGTATAAAATATTTAATTTAAATTCTTGCGAGTTAACTTGAAAAGCATTCAAAGAATAAATATTTTTCATCATCAAATCCCAAGTTGGTAAACTGGTTTTTAAAGAAACATTTTTTAATAATTTTGTGACTAAAACAGTTGCCGGATTGGTTTCTTGTCTTTCGTTAGAAAACTCTCCAACGGTAAATTCTTTTCCATTTACAGTATAACGATAAGCAACCGATAAAACTTCGTCTGTATTTAAGGGCGCGTTCAAAGAAATATATCCTAACTGCGAATTAAAAGTATATTCTCGATCGGTTAATTTTCTTGCCCTTATTTTGGCATAGTTATCTGGACCACCTTTGTCATTAAAATAAGTATTGATGGTATTGTCTAAAACCTTTCTAACCGTTGGAGGTAATAAATCTAGCAGGTTATTGGAAGGCGTT
>JBILIO010000092.1:0-7356 GCA_044349915.1 Sphingobacteriales bacterium
ACTGTTTGAATGTTAGTTACACTTGGTGCAATATCAGGATTGACATAGGTTTGTCTGTTAGCGTTAATAATAACTCCGTTAATAATCCTTTTACTGTAGCCAATGATTTCCACGCGGACATCATACTTACCTGGAGAGATTGGTTTGATAACATAGTTGCCATCAAAGTCTGTTTGTTGCGCAGCAATCTGAGTTCCATTTAACTCTACAATTACTCCTGCAAACGGCACTCCCTCTTTAGTCTTAGCGTCTACAACCTTTCCTCTTAGCTCACCAGCACCGCTTTGTGCGATTGCCGCTTGACCAATTGTGATGGTTAACAAGACTAAGAATGCGTAAAACTTTCTTATCATAATGTTGATCTTAGGGTTTATTGATTTTTTTATTAAAAATAAATATAATGTTAATAATATATAAAATGCAAATTTTAGTAAGAGAAATGTTACAATAAAAATGCAACCTTTTGAAAGGAACTTTCGAATGGCATTAAAAATCAATTAATTAGCCGAATTTTAGCTAATTTATTGTTTGCTGAAAAAACTGAATGGTTTTTTGGGCTAAAACCTGTGCAATTTTATAATAGGATGCTTCCGTCCAACCTGCTATATGACTGGTTAACAATACTTTGCTTTCTTTGCACAATAGATCGAATGTTGCTTGCTCAGCTGCATTTAATTGATCAATTTTCTCATTTTCAAGCACATCTAGCGCTGCATAGGCTACTTTTCCGTTGTTAATATATTGAATCAAAGCGGAGGTTTGCAAAACAGGACCACGCGACGCATTTAAAATCACTACGCCGGTTTTTAAATTAGCTAGAAAAGCAGCATCAATTAAATATTTTGTTTCAACAGTTAAAGGTACATGTATAGATATAATATCTGCTCTGTTTTGTAATTCGTTTAGGCTTACTTCCTGTACAAATTGGTCGGAATAATTTATAAGGTATTTATCGTAAGCAATAACTTGAACACCAAAGCTACTGAGTTTTTTTGCAAGTGCCTTTCCGGTATTTCCATAACCAATAATGCCGATTGTTTTGCCGCCAATTTCTATGCCCCTATTTTCTTCTCTTAACCAAATTCCATTTTTAATTTCTGCATTTGATTTAGAAATATTGCGCATTAAATTTAACAACATCCCAATAACATGTTCGGCAACCGCATCTCTATTTCCTTCGGGTGCATTTATTAAAGTAATTTTATTCTCTTGACAATAAATCTCATTTATATTGTCCATTCCTGCACCTGCTCTAGCAATCAATTTTAAATTTTTAGCGCCAGCAATTAAATCTTCATCAATAAAAAACTTAGATCGCACTAACATTCCATCATACAATGGTAATAGTGCTTTCAGTTCATCTCTGCTGTTAATATTAGATCGATCATCGACTAAAATATGAGCGGAAGCCAATTCATCAAAAAATATTTGATGAATATCTTCTGTTACTAAAATTTTAAAATTATTTTTTTTCATCAATTGCTTTTGAAATTAATTTTGTTAGCCAAACAAAGTCGCTTACGCTTAATCTTTCGGCTCTCAAATCAAACATTTTTTCTTCTTGAATTTCCGGTGTTAAATATTTTCGCAAGGCATTTCTTAATGTTTTTCTGCGTTGGTTAAACGCTGCTTTTACAATTTCTCTGAATAAATTTTCGTTCGCGCCATCGTAAACATTTGTGGTATTTCGCAAAGCAGAAATTACCGCAGATTTTACTTTGGGTGGCGGATTAAAAACACCTGGGTTTACGGTAAATAAATAGTCAATTTCGTAATCGGCTTGCATCAACACACTTAAAATTCCGTATGCTTTTGTTCCAGCTTTGGCCACAATTCTTTCGGCCACTTCTTTTTGAAACATGCCCACCATTTGGCTAACTTTTTCTTTATTATCTAGCACCTTAAATAAAATCTGAGAAGAAATATTGTAAGGGAAATTACCAATAATGGCAAAATCTTTACCTGGTTCCACAAATTTCTCAAAAGCCAAGTTTAAAAAATCGCCAGAAATAATTCGATCACCTAATAAAGGATATTTTTTTTCTAGAAAAGCAATCGACTCTCTGTCTATATCAATTACACTCAAAGATATGGCTTGGTCTGTAACCATAAAATCGGTTAAAACTCCCATGCCTGGGCCAACTTCCAATACATTCAGCACTGCGCCATCTTTGGTTTGGAGTGCCTTTACAATTTTATGGGCAATGTTTTTATCTGTTAAAAAATGCTGTCCTAAAAACTTTTTTGCCCTAACTTGCATGAAATTGGTTTTATTAATCCTGACAATTTTAATTAATTTGCGCTGAACTAGGAAATCAATTAAAATTGAGCTCCGAAATTCATCCTCAAAATATAGATTATGAACGATTCAGATAAAATAAAAATAGGCATAAGTATTGGTGATATTAACGGCATAGGCATAGAGGTTATGCTTAAAACCTTTTTAGATGCTAGGATTTTTGACTTGTGCACGCCCATTGTTTATGGTTCTTCCAAGGCTACTTCCTTTCATCGTAAACTCTTAGGCATCCAAGATTTTAGTTTCAATATTATAAATGAAGCCCATCAAGCAAATGCTAAAAGAGCAAATTTAATTAATGTTTGGGCCGAAGAAGGAAAAATTGACATGGGTATCGGCACTGCCATTGCTGGTAAATACGCTTTTGATGCACTCGAGAAAGCAACTGAGGACTTAAAAGCTGGTAAAATTGATGCTTTGGTAACTTTACCTATCAACAAACACAGCATTCAAGAAGCGGGCTTCGCATTTCCTGGTCATACAGAATATCTGCAATCTAAAGCAGAACAAAAAGATTCGTTGATGTTAATGGTGAGCCAAGAATTAAAAATTGGTGTTGCTACAGGGCATATTCCATTAAAAGACGTGTCTTCGCATTTACATATCGAAAAACTTCACCATAAAATCACTTTATTAGCCAATAGCTTAAAATCAGATTTTGGAATCAGGAAACCAAAAATAGCGGTGTTAGGCCTTAATCCACATGCAGGGGATAATGGCGCATTGGGCAAAGAAGAAGAAACCGTAATTATTCCAGCTATTCAAAAAGCAAATAATCATCATTTAACTGTTTTTGGTCCTTATCCTGCTGATGGGTTTTTTGGAAAGCATAGCTACAGAGAATTCGATGCAGTATTGGCTATGTACCACGATCAAGGATTGATTCCTTTCAAGAGCCTCTCATTTGATAACGGGACCAATTTTACGGCAGGCTTGCCTTTTGTAAGAACTTCTCCAGCACACGGAACCGGATACGATATTGCTGGTAAAAACCTAGCAGACGAAAGTTCTTTTAGAGAGGCGCTTTACTTAGCGATTGATATTGTGAGAAATCGTAAAATTCAAGGAGAAATAAGCGAAAATCCATTAAAAATCCATCGATTAACGAAAGATAAGGGCGAATAATTGAAAATTGACGACAATCTGCTTTCGTAATCCAATTAGTTTTTATACATTTGCGGGCTAATTAAAATTTGAAATTGAACAAGTTAAAACCTTTTTCTATTGTTTTCACAAGCCTAAAACTAGGAAAACATGATTTCGAATATAATATAGATAAATCGTTCTTTGACGAGTTTGATTATTCGCCAGTAAAATTGGGAGCATTAAAGGTAAATCTCTCGTTTAATAAACAAGAGACACTATTTGTGCTCGATTTCAAAATAACAGGCACCGTAAGTTTAACTTGCGATAGGTGTACCGACGATTTTGATTACCCAATGGAAACGGAAGAAAGACTGATTTTTAAGTTAGGGGAAGAGGAGTTTGAGCAATCTGATGAGGTAGTGGTTTTAGCCATTCACGAACATCAAATAAATGTAGCGAACTACATTTATGAGTTTATCATACTTTCTGTGCCATTTGTTCACATTCATGCAGATTTGCCAAACGGCAATCCAGGGTGCAACAAAGAAACACTAGCCATACTTAATAGATTGTCTGTAGAAAAATCAGCAGACCAACCAAATGAGGCCATAGACCCCAGATGGGAGGCGTTAAAGAAACTAACAGGAAAATAATTATTACCCTTTAAATTTGTAGCAAAATGCCACATCCAAAACGCAAAATCTCGAAATCGAGAAGAGACAAAAGAAGAACACATTACAAAGCAGAAGCACCTGCATTGGTAGTTTGTCAAACTACTGGTACAGTACACATGCCTCATAGAGCCTATAAAGTAGAAGGAAACTTATACTACAAAGGCAAAATGATCGTGGAAAACGCTGCTAACTAACATTAATCACTCTCCTAATGAGAATAGGAATTGATATTATGGGTGGAGATTTTGCTCCTAAGGCTACAACCTTGGGAGCAATTTTAGCTTTAAAAGAAGTCCCATCCGACTGTAGAATTGTCTTAATTGGCGATGAGCCAATGACTAAATCCATTCTTGCCGAAAACGGAGTGGACGCTAGTTTGTTCGACTTTATTCATGCAGATCAAGTAATCGAAATGGGTGAACACCCCACTCGCGCACTTTCTCAAAAACCAAATTCAAGTTTAAGTATTGGATTTCAAATGCTAAAAGAAGGCAGCATTGATGCCTTTGCAAGTGCTGGAAATTCTGGCGCCATGCTAGTAGGTTCTATGTTTAGCGTAAAAACAATTCCAGGTATGAACAGGCCTGCCATTTGCTCTTATTTACCAAAAGAAAATGGGGGCTTTGGCGTAATCTTGGACGTTGGCGCGAATGCCGATTGTAAACCAGAACTCTTAGTGCAATTTGCTATTTTGGGTTCATTGGTTGCTGAGATATTATTCGGCATCAAAAATCCTAAAGTTGGTTTGCTAAATATTGGTGAAGAAGCCGAAAAAGGAAACCTGCTCACACAAGCTACTTATCCGCTTTTAAAAGAAACAGCAAATATTAATTTTATTGGCAATATAGAAGGTCGTGATTTATTCAACGACAAAGCAGACGTTATTGTTTGCGACGGATTTACCGGCAATATTGTATTAAAGCTATCAGAAGCATTTCATGATATGACTGCTGGAAAAGGAATGGATGCCCCGTTTTTTGCTCGTTTAAATTACGAGAATTATGGCGGTAGCCCTATACTTGGTGTCAACGCACCTGTTGTAGTTGGTCATGGCATTTCAAACGATATTGCAATTAAAAATTTGATCTTGCTTGCTAAAGAAATGGTGAGTACGAATTTGACAGAAAAAATTAAAGCGGCATTCAAGGAATAAACTAAATGGAGAAAACTCGCGCAGCCATTACCGGAGTATTTGGATATGTTCCAGACTATGTTCTTACGAATAAAGAATTAGAAGTAATGGTAGATACCACCGACGAGTGGATTCAATCTAGAACTGGCATTCAAGAAAGAAGAATTTTAAAAGGCGAAGGTAAAGGCACCTCAGATATGGGCGCAGCCGCCGTGCTAGGCCTACTTGCAAAAAAAGGAATCGATGCATCTGAAATCGACTTGCTGATTTGCGCGACTACCACACCCGATATGCAATTTCCTGCAACAGCGAATATTATTACCGATAAAATTGGCGCTAAAAACGCTTTTGGTTTCGATATTAATGCAGCTTGTTCTGGTTTTATTTACGCACTTACCACCGCTGCAAAATTTATTGAAGCGGGTAGTTATAAAAAAATAGTAGTAGTAGGTGGCGATAAAATGTCGTCTATTATTAATTACGAAGACCGCACTACTTGTATTATTTTTGGCGATGGTGCTGGTGCAGTTTTATTAGAACCTTCGACAGATGAAAATGGAATAATTGATTCGATTTTAAAAAGCGACGGTTCGGGCAGAATACATTTACATCAAAAAGCAGGTGGGTCTGCAAAACCCGCATCACACGAAACAGTAGATGCTAAAGAACATTTCGTTTACCAAGAAGGCCAATCAGTTTATAAATTTGCGGTAACGAACATGGCAGAAGTTTCGGCAGAAATTATGGAGAAAAACCATTTAGTTGCCGATGATGTTGCATGGCTTGTGCCGCATCAAGCAAATAAAAGAATCATTGATGCAACTGCTAGCAGAATGGGCATCGGTAGCGAAAAAGTAATGCTCAATATTCACAGATATGGAAATACAACGAATGGCACTATTCCATTGTGTTTATGGGAATGGGAAAGTCAATTAAAAAAAGGAGACAATATTATTTTGGCTGCTTTTGGCGGAGGATTTACTTGGGGTGCTGTTTATATTAAATGGGCCTACGACACTAAATAGTTTTTAAAAATAAATTTAAAATAATCGATATGGATATTAAAGAAATACAAGAGCTCATCAAATTTGTAGCTAAATCTGGTGTAAGCGAAGTGTCTATTGACAGAAAAGATTTTAAAATAACAATTAAAGCACAAGGAAATGCGCCTGCTGTTGTAAACATGCAAGCAGCAGCTATGCCAATGGCAGCAGCTCCTGCACCCGTTGCAGCAGCACCTGCGCCAGCAGCTCCAGTAGCAAGTGAAAATGCCAATTTAATCACCATTAAATCGCCAATGATTGGAACCTTTTACCGTTCGGCATCACCAGACAAACCCGCGTTTGTAAATGTTGGCGATAAAATAGGACCAGGTAATGTGCTATGCGTAATTGAAGCAATGAAGTTATTTAATGAAATCGAATCGGAAGTTTCGGGTAAAATTGTGAAAATTTTAATTGACGACGCTTCTCCAATTGAATACGATCAACCATTATTCTTAGTAGAGCCAATGTAATTTTTACATTGAAAAATTTACTGTAATCGTTATTAAAAATTCAAAAGCTAACATGTTCAAAAAAATATTAATTGCAAATAGAGGCGAAATTGCCTTGCGAATTATTCGCACCTGTAAAGAAATGGGCATCAAAACAGTTGCTGTTTATTCTACTGCAGACCGCGATAGTTTACATGTTCGATTTGCTGATGAAGCCGTTTGTATTGGCCCTGCGCCAAGCAAAGATTCCTATTTAAGTATTCCTCATTTAATTTCTGCAGCCGAAATTACCAATGCAGATGCCATTCACCCTGGTTATGGCTTTCTTTCTGAGAATGCGAAATTCTCTCAAATTTGCCGTGATTATGGTATTAAATTTATTGGCGCTACTCCAGAACAAATTAATGGAATGGGCGACAAGGCCTCTGCAAAAGATACGATGATTGCTGCAGGCGTACCAACCATACCAGGTTCGGTAGGTTTATTAACGGATGTAAAACAAGGTATAACTGTTGCAAATGAAATTGGCTATCCAATTATTTTAAAAGCAACTGCAGGTGGTGGTGGAAGAGGTATGCGAATTGTTTGGAAAGACGAAGAGTTTGAAGGCGCATGGGATTCGGCTAGACAAGAAGCAGGAGCAGCGTTTGGAAACGACGGTATTTATTTA
>JBILIO010000003.1:0-26807 GCA_044349915.1 Sphingobacteriales bacterium
CCACACTGGGCTCGTAGTTCCTTTGTTAATAATTAAAACCCGCGTATCTCCAACGATCCATTCATAGCCTATTGTGGTCGAAATTGTATCGGCTTTTGTAGTGGCATTTTCTAAAATTTTAGGTGATCCAAAATCTGTGCTCAATTTCGCAACAACATTTCCTAATTCTTTAAATCTTAAATCGAAATGCACTTCTACCAATGCTTCTTTATAAAAACGAAAATTGCAGTAGTTATAATGAAAGCCTGCATAAAAAATAGAGTCTTTATTATTGATTTCGCAATTACTGAATTGATCGCCCGCATTTGTTTGACTGCACTTAGCTAATACCGGAATCGTATTTTTATTAGAACCCCAACTATAAATCTTATAACCAGTGCTTGCAATTTGCGCATTGGCATGGATTGAAATTAAAAATAAAATCAATGTGCAGATTTTTTTCATTAGAAATTTCTATTAGCCGACACCCATTGGGTAATATAAGTAACAATATTAGAAGTGGCTGTGCCAGGCGCAAACAGTTGCCCTACGCCCATCTGAGTCAATTTTTCCATGTCGGGTTCTGGGATAATTCCGCCACCGGTTAGTAGCACATCATTCATCCCTTTTTCTTTCATTAAGTTAATAATTTTTGGAAAAACGGTTAAATGCGCACCACTTAAAATGCTTACACCAATAGCGTCAACATCTTCTTGCAAAGCAGCGTTCACGATCATTTCGGGCGTTTGTCTAAGCCCTGTATAAATCACTTCCATTCCAGCATCACGCAGTGAAGTGGCAATTATTTTTGCGCCTCTATCGTGTCCATCTAATCCGCATTTTGCTACTAAAACTCTAATTGGTCTTTTCATAGTGGTTTGCTTTTGATTGTGTTTATGCTATGCTATTGAATTGATCGATTGCAATATTTAAACGCTTCACAATGCGTTCTTTCCCAATTAATGATGTAAGCTCAAATATAGCTGGGCCGGCCGCTTGACCCGAAATTGCAATTCTAAATATTTGCATCACAGCGCCTGCTCCAATACCGTTATTTTCGGCTGTTGTTTTAAATAATGATTCTATGCTTAGCGCATCAAAACTTTCGGTTGAATTAAATGCCAAAGCTAAATTAGCCATGAATGCGGGTACTGCATCTTTCCATTTTTTACGAACTAAGTCCATGTCAAATGAACTTGGTTCTTCGAAAAAATAACTCGCTAAAGACCAAAACTCATTCGAAAATTGTGCCTTCTCTTTTACTAATTCGCAAACCGCTTGAATATATGTTATTGGATAATCAAAACCTTTGTCTTGAATTTCGGTTGCAAAAATTTTAGCTAAATCTTCGGAAGGTGTTTGTCTTAAATATTGTTGATTAAACCATTTGGTTTTTGCAGCATCGAATTTTGCACCCGACTTAGAAATTCTTTCTATGCTAAACGCTTCGATTAATTCCGACATGCTGAAAATTTCTTGCGGTGTGCCAGGATTCCATCCTAACAAAGCCAACATATTAATAAACGCAGCTGGAATGTAGCCGTTTTCGCGGTAACCAGAACTAATTTCTTCGGTAAATGGATCTTGCCATTTTAATGGAAAAACAGGAAATCCGAGTCTGTCTCCATCGCGCTTACTCAATTTGCCATTGCCATCTGGCTTAAGCAATAATGGTAAATGCGCAAATTGTGGCATCACCTCTTCCCATCCTAAATATCTATAAAGTAATACATGTAAAGGCGCAGAGGGTAACCATTCTTCACCTCTAATTACATGGGTAATTTTCATTAAATAATCATCTACCACATTGGCTAAATGATAAGTAGGCATACCATCAGATTTGAACAATACTTTGTCGTCCATTTGTGAAGTTTGCACTAACACATTTCCTCTAATTAAATCTACCACACGCACTTCTTCTTTGCGAGGAATTTTCATTCGAATTACATAAGCATCGCCGGCCGCTAATCTGCGTTCCACTTCGTCGCTAGGCAAAGTGAGTGAGTTTTTCATACCCTCTCTGGTAATATAATTGTATTGAGGAGAAGCAACGTTTGCCGCTTTTAAATTTTCACGCATCGCATCCAATTCCTCCATGGTGTCGAATGCATAATAAGCATGCCCCGATTCAATTAATTGCAAAGCATATTGCTTATACATTTCTTTTCTTTCGGATTGACGATAAGGTGCGTGCGGACCTCCCACATGAACTCCTTCATCGAAAGTAATACCACACCATGCCAAAGATTCGATAATATAATTTTCTGCACCTGGCACATACCTGGTTTGATCGGTATCTTCGATACGAAGCAACATATCTCCGCCGTGTTTTTTTGCAAACAAATAATTGTATAAAGCCGTTCGAACACCACCCATATGTAATGGGCCAGTTGGACTAGGCGCAAAGCGAACGCGTACTTTTCTTTCCATAAGCATACAAATATAAGTATTTTGAGCGCTAAATAGCGCCAATTAAGCAATTTTGGGTTAGATTTTGGTCTGATTTTGGGAAATTATTGCATTCTTAAAATATACTTCGATCAACGATTAATTAGTATTTTCGTTCGATGAACAAACCAGAAACCAAAAAAAATAGAAAAATATTGCTGCTCCTATTTGCGGTAGTCATTGGGCTGTCTTCTTTGGTCTATACAAATATTTTGGTGAAGCGCTTACAAATCGAAGAAAAACAAAAAATTGAACTTCGTATTGAGGCCACCAAACAATTAATCAAAGCAACAGATGGCGAGTTTATTGTTTTTTTATTTGAAAACATTATTAACAATAACGACATGGCAACCATTATTGCCGATTCTAATAATGTTGTTTTACATAGCAGAGGATTAGATACTACTAAAACATTTGACGCAACAAACGAACCTAATAAACAATTCGACCCAAATTATTTTCAAGCGCAATTAGCCATCATGAAACAACAACATGATCCGATAATTTATGAAGTAATTCCTGGAGAAAAACAGTTTATTTATTATAAAGATTCTTCTATTTTAATGCAGTTGAAAATTTATCCTTATATACAACTTGCCATTATTGCCGTATTTTTATTTGTTTCTTATTTAGCTTTTAGCGCAAGTAGAAAATCGGAGCAAAACCGCGTATGGGTTGGTTTAGCAAAAGAAACCGCTCATCAACTAGGCACCCCAATTTCTTCGTTATTGGCTTGGATTGAACATTTAAAATTAAAAATTTCGACCCAAGAAATTAGCATCGTAGACGAAATGGAAAACGATGTAAAAAAATTAGAAATAGTAGCCGATCGTTTTTCTAAAATTGGGTCTGTTCCAGTATTGAAACCAGAAAATGTTTATGAAACGCTCGAAAGAAATATAGCATACATTAAAAAACGGACCAGCGAAAAAATTACTTTTGAAATAACTGGAGACCCTACTATTCATGCACAAGTAAATGCTTCGTTGTTTGATTGGGTAATCGAAAATTTATGCAATAATGCGATTAATGCCATAGGCATTCAAGGTGCTATTAAACTCGCTATCTCTCAGCAAAAGAATAAAGTATTTATTGATATTTCGGATACCGGTGCAGGCATTCCTAAATCAAAATTCGAAACTGTTTTTGAACCAGGATACACCACCCGTAAAAGAGGATGGGGCTTAGGACTATCGCTGGCTAAGCGAATCATCGAAAACTACCACAATGGCCAAATTGCCGTAAAAGAATCTGTGCTTGGAAAAGGCAGTACTTTTAGAATTACGCTATATGCATAAAAGACTTTTATTTTTATTGCTATTTTTCTTTTTTTCGGTGCAAATTTCAGCGCAAGAATGCAAAACAAAAGCGCTCAGCCCGATAGCTTATTTTGATAGTAGCCGAATTAATTTGACTTATCTTCATGCGGATTGGCAAGTTGATCCAAAAATAAATTATATAACTGGAGCAATTACCTATTACTTTCAAACTAGCCAACTAACCAATAAAATTTATTTTTCGCTTGCAAAAAATTTAAGTATCGATGCTGTTTTATATCATCAAAATAGTATTACTTATTCGCACGATTACTTAAATAAATTACAGATTTTTTTACCGATAGCCATTGAGGCTAATCAAACAGATTCGATTACCATTCGATACCAAGGTGTACCTTCTCGATCTGGTTTTGGTGCATTCACACAAAGCGACCATGGCTACGGCCCAGTTATTTGGACCCTTTCGGAGCCTTTTGGTTCTATGGAGTGGTGGCCTTCTAAATTAAGTTTAGACGATAAAATTGATTCTTTAGATATTTTTATCCGAACGCCAAAACCCTATTTGGCTGCAGCTAATGGTTTACTAGTATCGAGTGATTCGATTGGGAATGATTTTATTTATCATTGGAAACACCGCTATCCAATTACCAGTTATTTAGTTGCTTTTGCCGTAAGTAATTACGAACAATATACCGATACCGCAGATTTAATAAATGGCCCATTGCCTATTTTAAATTATGTGTATCCGCAAAATTTAATTAATGCTAAAATTCAAACCAAAGCAGTTATTCCAATTTTAAAATTATATGAAAAACTAGTTGGCCCCTATCCTTTTGCAAAAGAAAAATATGGTCATGCGCAATGTGGTTTTTCTGGCGGCATGGAACACCAAACCATGAGCTTTATGGGCAACTTTAACCGAGGGTTAATTGCACACGAATTAGCGCATCAATGGTTTGGCGATATGGTTACTTGCGCTGGATGGGAAGATATTTGGCTAAACGAAGGTTTTGCAACTTATTTTGCAGCATTAATCAACGATTTTGGCGTGGATCCGGCACAGTGGAATTTATTTAAAACCAGCACCAGTAGTTATGTAACCGATGTAAGTGATGGGTCGGTAAAAGTGCGCGACACCAATAATGTATCCAGTATTTTTAACGAAAGATTGTCTTATAAAAAAGGTTCTTATTTATTACATATGCTAAGAGGTATTATGGGAGATTCTCTTTTCTTTGCTGGCTTAAGAAATTATTTGAACGATCAAAATTTACAACATGATTATGCAAGCACCAATAGTTTAGCTTACCATTTATCGGCCGTTGCCGGAAAAGACATGCAATGGTTTTTTGATGATTGGTTTATTGGCGAAGGTTATCCGAACTATGAAATACTTTGGAGAAACGAAGCAAATAACCAAGTGGTAGTTACCATCAAACAAAAAAGCAGTGCGGCAGCTGTTTCCTTTTTTGAAATGCCCATCGAATTACAACTTTCGAATAGTACAAAAGATACCTTAGTAAGGATAGAGAATTTATTTTCGGGGCAAGATTTTGTGCTCCGTTTAAATTTTACCCCCGATAATTTAGCATTTGATCCTAATCGCTGGATACTAGCAAAATCAAAGGTTTCGAACGTTGCAGACGTTGCAAATTTAGGAAAAATAACCATACAAATTAATCCAAACCCCGCTTCAGAAAATATCAATTTAGTATTTTCGAAAGCTATTTCCTTGAATGAATTAAAAATCATCAACGCGCAAGGAGAAATTATAAAAACAATTAACTACAGCGGAAATTTTACGATTAACGAAAATGTAAACATTGGCGATTTGCCAGCTGGATATTACCTGGTACGCATAAAAACAGATAAAGAAATTTTAATCAATAGCTTGGTTAAGTTTTAATTAAAAAAAAGCCCGAATGTTATTCGGGCTTTTTTTTATGTTGTACTAATTTTTTATTTGATCACGAATTTGCTGCTGCTTGTTTTGTCTCCAGTTATTGCCTGAATAAAATAAACACCTTTTGCTAAATGTGTTAAATCTAATTGCTCACGATGCTGATTAGTCGGCTCGTTTCTATCTAATTCAAATACCACTTTACCTAATTGATCTAATACTTTTACTTGCAATGTGCTAGGGTTTTCTGTTGCAAGCATTACATTTAAAATACCCGAACTTGGATTCGGAGTTACTTTAAATGCATTAACCTGAGTAGAAATTCCTGCCAATGCCGTTACTTCAATTGTTCTTGTTGCTGTATTTGCACAACCTGCGGTATCGGTATAAGTATAAGTAATATTAAAAATACCTACGCCACTTACTGCCGGATCAAAGATGCCATTGCTTACACCAGTTCCAGTATAAACGCCACCTACAGGTGAGCCACCATATAATGCTACCGGTCTTCCACTTGGATTAACAGGCATTAAACTATCTAATGTAACTATTGGTAAAGGTTTAAATCTAATTTTAAAAGTATCCGTTGTTGCAGTACACAATCCATTTGATGCTAATATATTGCAATAATAATCTCCAGTAGTTGAAACTGTAATGCTTCTAGAAGTTGCACCTGTATTCCAAGCATAAGTTGCCGAAGCTTGCGTTGCAGTAATGGTTACTGTTTTCCCTACACATAAATTATTTGCACTTACAATTCCCGTTGTTTTTGGCAACACATTTACAATTACATAACCATCTTTATCCTGCACTTTTCCATCTACGGTTAAGGTAACTTTAAATCTTCCATTAGTAGCATAAGTTACTGTTGGATTAGCTGCTGTAGAAGTTGCAGGCGTTCCACCTGCGAATGTCCATGCAATATTGCTGCCTGTAAAATTGGAAGTATTTGTAAATATAATTGATTCGCCAGCGCATACTACTTTTTTATCTGAAGTAAAATCTGCGGTGATTGCATTTGGTTTTACTTGCGCCCACCAAGTTGCCCAAGTGTTTGAAGTATAACCTGCATATTCCTGAACAGTCCAAAAAGTAGTATCATTCACTGGATCAACTGTTGTATTGGTATAATCTCCCCAACGATTTCTTGTTCCACCAAAATCTTTAAAATAAATATTCTCACCACCTTTAAAAAGGTATTCATCTCTCATTGTATTAATTGGATCTGCCGCCGCTCTGAAAGAATAAGAACCACTTGCATATTGTAAAGGAGAAAAACTCGAATAACCAATTAGCATATCATTTGCTTTATTAACTGCAATACTTGGAAAAGAATAAAACTTTTTACCAGTTGGATCGTCTATTCTGCTTCTTTGTAATACTGCACCTGTGGAATCAAATTGCCACCATTGCACACTGCTTCTAACAGCGCCGGTATTTGGCAAAAAGACGGTATGTACTGCATAAATTTTCCCATCTCTAACAACTACCTGTCTCATGCGATGATCATTTGTAGCGATGGTTTTGATGGTGCCTAACTGTGGCCCAAAATTAGTATTATTATTTCCGGTACTTGCCCATGGATTAGGAGTGGTAATAACTGTTTCGTTTGATAAAACTTCTGAACCCACTTGTCCTGTAATTGTTCTCATACCTAAAATGCCATTGCCTCCACTACTTCCAGAAGAAACTCTGAATGTGTACATTTTCCCAATTGATCTATCGTAATGTATAGAAGGACATGCAATAGCAGTTGCTTCGTTGGTAATATCAAATCGTTTAAATAAACCCGTGCCGCCTGCATATAAATCTGCTTTGTTCCACACATAAATTTGGTGTGATGTGCCCGTATTATTTGGCATCGCAAATAAATTCATTTGTACTACAATCCATTTATCGTTGAATCCAATACTTGGATAATCCACCCATTTTCTATTGGTAGAATCTACATCTACTCTGTATAACTTCCAGCCTGCAGTAGGGTCGGCGGTAGTAGAGATGGCTAATAAAGTACTTGAGTTTACCGTTTGTGAATTACACGATGCAACCATCATCCATCTGTTTGCTTCATGATCGTATAAAACTTTTGGATCGTAACAACCCGAAGCAGATCCTACGGGAGCCCAAAAAGCATTTAATGAAACGGTGCTAATAGTTACTCCATTTCTATCCGAAATTCGAACTTGTGTATTGAGCGTTGTCATTACATGTGTTAGTCCTACCGTACCATTCACATCTGGCGGTATAGAAGTATTGTTGTCGCTGATACCTGCAAAATTAGAAATCGGAGATGGCGAAGGGTTGGGCGCCACCGCGGTTTTCGCTAGGTTTTGTGTAATACCAAATGGATCGGTATGTACCGTTTTACCTTTGCGATTAATATCCATTTCTGGAATCTCGCGCGCTTTGCGATTGCCAATAAATTGAATTGGTTTAGTCGCTGTTTTATTATACGCATTGATTAAAGCAATGGCTTTAAAATCAATAGTTGCAGACTCGGTTGCATGACCGTTGTCTGCAGTAACTACACTTTCTGATTGTGCATTTGCTTGAATGCTAAACACGGTAAGCGCTATAGCTAATACACTGTAAAATTTATTATTTTTCATGCTAATTGAATTGATATATAAAGTAAATATAATAATTAAACATAAAAGCGCGCATAAGGTTTTACTGCTTATTTTAGCAATTTTATTACTTTAGCAGAAATTGCCAATAAGAAAATGAAAAAACTAACTTTTAGCCTTATTATACTTGCATTTGCTTCACTTTTAAATAGTTGTGGTACACAAAAAACGGTGGCCATTAAACCAGATTTAGGTATTGCGAAAAAGAATACCTTACCTCTTTCCACAATCAATTTACCCATTAGCGTCAATTGCTTGAGCTTGGAAAACAATATCAATAAGCAATTTACTGGTGTTTTATATAATGATGAAAGTTTTGAAAATAACAATAACGATAATTTAATTGTAAAAATTAGCAAGCTAGCAGATTTTAAAATTAGTGGCAAAGGAGATAAAATTTCGATTACTGCACCCATCGAAATTTATGTAAAAGGGCGATTGAAAAAAGATTTCTTTAGTATGTTCGATCAAACAGTTGGTGTGGACCAATCTAAAGAAGCTACTTTTAAAATTAATTTAACCATCAATAGTAAAATTGGAATTAACGCAAATTGGGATGTACAAATAAGTTCGGAAACCGATTTTCAATGGCTCGAAAAACCATTTCTATCTTTAGGGTTAATTAAAATACCGATTGGTGCAGTAATAGAAACGGCGCTTAATTTAAAAGCGAAAGAAATAAATGAGAAGCTAGATGCGGAGGTAAGTAAAATATTAAAAATTAAACCTACCGTTGAAAAATATTGGAATGAATTTCAACAAGCGCAATTAATTAATGAAACGTATAAAAGCTATTTAGTAATTTCTCCAGAATCTATTTCGGCATCAAAAATTAATTGCGACGGAAAATCTATTTATTTTTATATGGGCATAAGGGCTGGAGTAGCTATCGTTTCAGGAGATAAGCCAATCATACCTAGTTTAAAAAAGCTGCCAAATTTAACCCAACAACAAAAATACGACAGCAGTTTTGCTATTTATTGTAAAGCGACCATCGACTACACGCAGGCAAGTTTGTTAGCGAATGCAGCATTAGCTGGTAAAACATTTACTTATGAAAACGGCAAAGAAATTATTACCATCAACCAAATAAATATTTTTAATAACGGCGACAAGGTTGCTGCTAAAATAAATTTAAATGCAACTGTTACTAAAGGATTATTCACCAAAAAAGTTAATGCAGAAATTTACGCACTTGGAACTCCCATATATGACAGAGTAAATCAAGCATTAAAAATTACCAATTTTGATTTCGATATAAAAAGTAAAAATGCCTTGGTTGGTGCGACTGCATTTCTTTTTAAAAACTCCTTTAAAAATCAAATCGAATCACAATTAAATTACCCAATGAAGGTTCAATTGTTACAAGCGCAAGAAAATGCGAATAGCGCACTTACTAATGCAAATTTTAATTTCATTCAATTAAATGGTAATATTATTCGATTTGAACCTACAGATATCTTATTGGAAGAACAGTCTATTGCCATCCAATTAGCATGTATCGGCAAACTTGCTGTAGAAATTAAGGGTTTTTAGGTAACATTAAAAAAAGTATATTTAAAAAATAAAAAAATAAACATGGATCGTTATTTCGGAATTTTTGGTATCATCGCTATTTTAGGTATTGCTTTTTTGCTTTCCAATAATAAAAAAGCAATCGATAAAAAACTAGTATTTACTGGTTTACTCATTCAAGCGTTACTTGCTGTTTTTATTTTAAAAATTCCATTGGGTCAATTGGTTTTTGCAAAAATCGGTTACTTTATAACGATGCTGTTAGACTTCTCTAACAAGGGCGCAGATTTTGTATTTGGACCATTAGTTAACTCCTCTTTATTAGCGCCCGTATTTGGCATTAGTAATACTTTTATTTTCTTTTTTAAAATTATCCCTACTATTATTTTTGTATCCGTATTAGTAAGCATTGCATACCACATCGGAATCATGCAAAGAATTGTGGCAGTGTTTGCAAAAGTAGTGCATAAGCTAATGGGCGTAAGTGGTTCGGAAGCCTTGTCGAATGTTGGTAGTGCATTTGTGGGACAAGTTGAAGCACAGATTATGATCAAACCTTATATTTCTGGAATGACTAAATCTGAATTGTTAGCGAGTATGGCCGGCAGTATGGCTTGTATTGCAGGTGGGGTAATGGCTGTTTATATTTCGATGGGCGTGCCTGCAGAATATTTAATTGCGGCTAGTATTATGGCAGCTCCGGGCGCATTAGTGATTGCTAAAATTGTTTATCCAGAAACAGAAGTTTCGGAAACAAAAGGAACCGTAAAAATTGAAATTAAAAAAGCGCATGCTAATTTAATGGATGCGATTTCGCATGGCGCAAGTGACGGTATGCGTATTTCGTTAAATGTGATTGCTATGTTGCTTGGATTTATTGCATTAATTGCGATGGTAGATGCGGGCTTAGGCTATTTAGGCAGAGCCTTGTATTACAATACTAGCATGGATTTAAGCATGATTGGTATTTCTTTAAAAGAACTTAGCTTAAAAGAAATATTAGGTTCGGTGTTTTCTGTTTTTGCCTACTTAATGGGTGTACCTTCAAAAGATACACACCTAGTTGGTGCGCTCATGGGCACCAAATTAGTGATCAACGAATTTGTGGCTTACTCTAATTTATCGCCCATGATAGCTGCAGGTGTTTTATCAAAAAAATCAATTGTGATTGTGAGTTTTGCGTTATGCGGATTTGCTAATTTTAGCTCTATCGCTATACAAGTAGGCGGTATTGGCGAACTAGCACCCGATAGACGCGCAGACTTGGCTAAGCTTGGATTTAAAGCACTTATTTGCGGAACGCTAGCTTCTTATTTGTCTGCTACGATTGCAGGTTTGTTGATGTAATTGAATGATTACTGCATAGATGCGATATGCGGCTTTTGTATTTTAACTGCATTCGGCATTTAATTGCGAGATGACTTCAAAAATTGAAATAGCAGAAAAACCGCTCTTTCAAGCACCTGACATCGATTAAAAAAAACACCGAAAACAAAAAGAGCCTTAGATTACTCTAAAGCTCTTTTGCGGAATGGACGGGACTCGAACCCGCGACCTCCTGCGTGACAGGCAGGCATTCTAACCAGCTGAACTACCACTCCGTTTCCCTATGGGACTGCAAATATACAGTCTAATATGGTTTTATCAACAAAAAAATGAAAATTCTCGAAATTAATCGATTAAATAGTTCCTTCTTTTAGTTTCTCTGCATTCTCTGCAAATTGCAATCCATCTATAATATCCTGAATATCACCATTCATTACCCCATTTAAATTATAAGAAGTTAAACCAATGCGGTGCTCGGTTAACCTGCTTTGTGGGTAGTTATAGGTTCTAATTTTAGCAGAACGGTCGCCTGTTGCTACCATGGTCTTTCTTTTTTTGGATACTTCATCCAAATGTTTGGCGTATTCCATCTCATATATACGAGATCTTAAAACAGAAAGTGCTTTGTCGTAATTTTTATGCTGTGATTTTTCATCTTGGCATTGTGCGACAATACCTGTTGGAACGTGCGTTAATCGAACAGCCGAATAGGTTGTGTTCACCGATTGTCCACCTGGACCAGATGAACAGAAAAAGTCTTTGCGAATATCACTTACTTTTAAATCAATATCGAATTCGTCTGCTTCTGGAAGTACCACTATGGAAGCGGCCGAAGTATGCACCCTGCCTTGTGTTTCGGTTGCAGGCACTCTTTGAACACGGTGTACACCCGATTCGTATTTCAAGGTGCCGTATACGTCTTCTCCTGAAACATTTAAAATAATTTCTTTATAGCCGCCTGCCGTACCTTGCGTGTAATCTACCAGTTCTGTTTTCCATCCTTTGTTTTCGCAAAAGCGTTGATACATTCTGAATAAATCGCCGGCAAACAAACTGGCTTCGTCGCCACCAGTACCCGCACGGATTTCCAAAATAGCATTTTTGGCATCTTCAGGATCTGAAGGAATCAACATTAAACGAATGTCTTCTTCCATTTTATCCCTTTCGTGAATAAGTGTGTCTAGTTCTGCTTTAGCCATTTCCCTAAACTCTTCGTCTTTTTCGGTCGCTAAAATTTCTTTGTTCGACTCGATATTGCTCATGATATTGCTATAAATGAGGTATTCCGCCACAATTTTAGACAACTCTTTGTATTCTTTATTTAATTGAGCAAATCGCTTCATATCAGACATAGCCGTTGGAGAAGAAAGCTCCACTTCTACATCTTCAAATCTTCTTTTTATTGCTTCTAACTTTTCTAACATATTTTTAATCCCTGAAACAGGGCGCAATTTACGAAATTAACTGATTCTTAGCGATTACTTTTGGGGAAATTCGAGCGGCTAAGCTATTTGAGTGACTGAGTAAATAAACTATCGGATTGCATCCAATAAGCGCTGGCACCGGCCATGGAGCATTGCTCCATTTTAATTTGAGTGCTCCTTAAAGTATCTGTGCGTAGGTTTTGATATTGTAAAACATGACCGCCATTACCATAAATAATTTTACCTTCTTTGACTGTAAATTTTTTCAAACCTAAGATTGGAATTGTTTTTTGATAACTTCCAAAAATATCAAAAACCATAATGCCCACTAGCGGATCATTTAAATAAACAAATTCATTGTTAGCAGATAAAAAATTTGGCTTGATTACTTTTTTAGTGAATAAATAAAGGTCTTGCGATTGTTGCTTTGTTTGAAAATTTCCGTCGAGCCTAACTAATTTTCTACTGAACTCGTCGTAAGCCCAAAATCCATTTACTGGTGCCGTGCAAACTAAATTAAAAAATGAATTTGGATAAATTGCTCTCAAATCATAGGATCCTATTTCTGCTAAATTAACATCTAAAATTTTTACTTGAAAAAAAGAAGGATAAAAAACCATTATGTCAAAAGGATTGGTAGCATCTAAAATCTCGGGGCTTCCACTTGCTAAAGCTGCGTAATGATTGGTCTTTAGCCTTGTCGATTCTATTTTTGTAATATTACTTTTTAAGTCAATATATAGCACATTGTCTAATCGATCAACTTGGTAACTTTTAACTTGCGTTGCAATTAAAGTACTTTGCGCACTTGCCTGCAGACAAATAAAATATAAAAAAAAGAACTTAAGCTTTTTCATTTTCGTTAAAAGTTAAAAGCGAAAGTTCTGCTCCATCAAAACAAGCATAGGTATTGGAGTGAATCCATTCTCCTAGATTAATATACCTGCTGTTACTTCCTAAATCAATACTTAGTGGAATATGACGATGACCAAATATAAAATAATCGTAATGGCTTTGTTTTAATTTTTCTTTGGCATAAATAGCCAACCACTCGTTTTCCTCGCCTAAAAATTGTTCTTTTTTATCGTGAACTAGGCGTGATTTTTGAGACCATGCATGTGCTAGTCCTACGCCAAGATTTGGATGTATGCGCGCAAATAACCATTGGCAAATTTTGCTCGTAAAAATTTTCTTAAGTAATTTATAGTTGTAATCTCCGGGGCCTAATCCGTCGCCATGCCCAATAAAAAAGCGCTTTCCGTTAAATTCACGCTCAATTGGTGCTGAATGCAATTGCACGCCTAATTCTTTTTGAAAATAAGTAAACATCCAAAGGTCGTGATTACCTTTAAAAAAATGAACGGGAATACCTGCATCAGTTAATGCGGCAATGGCTCCTTGCAAACGCACAAAACCTTTTGGAACTACCTTAGCATATTCAAACCAAAAATCAAAAATATCGCCCACTAAAAAAATTTCGGCGGCGTCTGCTTTTATACTATTTAACCAGCGCACAATTTTATCTTCTCTTAATCGACTAGTTTCGTAATTAGGTAAGCCTAAATGAAAGTCGGAAGCAAAATATATTTTCTTTTGGTTTTCCATTAGGCTTGCGTATCATCAATTAAAAATAAAAATAATTCTCTTGGTCCATGTGCGCCTAAAACCAAAGTTTTTTCAATGTCTGCCGTTCTACTTGGTCCTGCTACTACACTCATCAAAGAAGGTAATTGACCTTGGTATTTTTCATTCATAAATTGAATAGCATCTATCGTATCGTTTTTCAATTGAGATGTATAGGCCACCACCACATGAATGCTTGGATAGATAGATAACCTGCGGCCTGCGGCCGATCCACTGCTAATTAAAATACTCCCAGTTCTTGCTACTAATGCTTCGCAAGTAGTAATACCCACTACTGCATCGATAAATTCGAAGTCGGTTGTTTGATAGGTAATTTGATTTTTAATAAGCCCCTGCAAGTCTTTTTCCCAGCAAAAAATATTGGTCCATTTTTTATCTTGCGCAATAGATTTTAATTGTAGTAAAAAATCTTTTTCGTCTTCGCAATAAACAAATTGACCATTCACTTTATTGAACGCTTCTGCGAATTGAATTTCTAGCAATTCGGGTGAGCTCGCAAAAATAGCTTCCGTATCTTCGAATTTTGGGAAGGGGTTTTCTGCTTTTTCAATCAGGGCTTTCCTGATTTTTTTAAGCATGCGTTCTTTGGGTGTTGCTTCTTGCATATTGCTAAAATAAAAAATACCGCTTAATGAGCGGTATTTCTTTTAAAATATATTATTCAGTTTTGGAGTCTGCGTTTGGACTATTCTGATTGCTAATTTTTAAACCATCATCTGGATTATCTGAATTAGCAAATTCGGCCTCCAGCTCTTCTATAGTCTTTTCGCCTTCAACAGCAGGTTTAGACTCAAACACGGTAGGTCTAGTAAGTTCATCTGCAAATGGTGCAATTGCACTTTCTTTTGCATCAATCACTTTTTCGATTGACTCAACAACCGTTTCTTCTTCTGCACCATTTACGAATTCATCGTAAGTAGTTCGGGTATCGAATGGTCTTTTGCCTAATAGCTCTTCTAAGTCTGATTGAAAAATAATTTCTTTCTCCAACAAAGCCTTAGCAATATTATCTAAGTGCGTTCTGTGTTTGGTTAACATCGCTTTGGTATCTTCATACATCTGCGCAATTAATCCGCGTACTTCAATATCTATTAGCTCTGATGTTTTATCTGAATAAGGTTTGCCATATCCAAACTCTCCTTGCGGATCGTTGAAAGAAATATTTCCAATGGTTTTGTTCATGCCATACATGGTGACCATTGCATAGGCTAACTTAGTAATTCTTTCTAAATCGTTTTGTGCACCGGTAGATATTTTCCCAAAAACAATTTCTTCGGCAGCTCTACCACCTAAGGTCATTTTCATGCTGTCTAGCAATTGCTCTGTTGTATATAAGTATTGCTCTTTGGGTAAGTATTGCGCGTAACCCAATGCCGCTATGCCTCTTGGCACTATAGAAACTTTTACCAAAGGATCTGCATGCTCTAAAAACCAACCCGCAATTGCGTGGCCCGCTTCGTGGAATGCAACAATTCTTTTTTCTTCTGGCGAAATAATTTTGTTTTTCTTTTCTAAACCTCCAATCACACGATCAATCGCATCTTGAAAATCTTGCATGTCAATTGCTTGCTTGTCTTTTCTAGCAGCAATTAACGCAGCCTCGTTACACACGTTTGCAATTTCTGCACCAGCAAATCCTGGAGTTTGTGCCGCTAATTTTTTTGGATCAATATTCGCCGATAATTTTAATGGCTTTAAATGTACTTTGAAAATTTGTTCTCTTCCAATTAAGTCTGGCTTATCAATTCCAATTTGTCTATCAAACCTACCTGGTCTTAACAAAGCCGGATCTAGTACATCTGGACGATTCGTTGCTGCCATAATAATCACACCCGAGTCGGTTCCAAAACCATCCATCTCTACTAATAATTGATTCAAAGTATTTTCGCGCTCGTCGTTGCCACCCATAATTTGGTTTTTACCACGTGCCCTTCCAATGGCATCAATTTCGTCGATGAAAATAATACAGGGTGCTTTTTCTTTCGCTTGTTTAAATAAATCTCTCACTCTTGATGCACCCACACCCACAAACATTTCTACAAAATCGGAACCCGAAAGCGAGAAAAATGGAACTTGCGCTTCGCCTGCAACAGCTTTAGCTAATAATGTTTTACCAGTACCTGGCGCGCCCACTAATAAAACTCCTTTTGGAATTTTACCTCCGAGGTTCGTATACTTTTTGGGATTTTTTAAGAAGTCTACCACCTCCATTACTTCTTGCTTTGCTTCTTCTAAACCAGCAACATCATTAAAGGTAATGGCTACTTGTGATTCTTTATCAAACAAGGTAGCACGCGATTTTCCAATATTGAAAATTTGACCGCCACCGCCTGCACCACCGCCACCAGACATTTTACGCATGATGAACATCCAAACCGCAATCATTAATACCAATGGTAATAACCACGAAAACAAAAAGTCTCTACCCCAATTAGATTTAGTGATATATTCTACATCTACTTTTTCTGCAGGCGTAAAACTTTTTTGCGCATCGCGTAAACGATTGTTAAAATCATCTATCGAAAGTTGTGTTAAAAAATAATGCGGACCAGCGCCAGAAAAATAAGCACCGCTGTTAATGTCTTTGTATTTCTCTCCAGTAACTTTAGCTTTATAAATGTATACTTCTACCATATACATTTCATTTTGCTTGTAAGCAACCAATTTCTCTACATCATGGCTCATTAACATTTCTGTTTCGAACTTCTGATAGCTTATTTCTTTTGCGCTATTGTCTTTATATAAAAATTGGAATGCCAAAACAGCAACCAATAAAATTCCGTAAATCCAATAAAAATTAAATTTTGGTACCTGTGGCATGTTGGGCATTTTTTTGCCGCCAGTTGTTTTTTTCTTCTGCTCTTCCATCTATTTTTTTATGTGCTTAAGATGCGGATTCGAAACGTTGCGATTGTGCATCGCCCCATAATTCTTCTACACCGTAAAATTCTCTTTTATCTGTTTTAAAAATATGCACCACAACCGATACATAATCTAATAAAATCCATTCGGCATTTCCTTGGCCTTCTTTGTGCCAAAGATTTTCGTTCAACACCTTATCCATTTCGTGTTCAACCGAATCGGCAATTGCCCTTACTTGGGTGCTTGAATCGGCATGGCAAATTATAAAATAATCACTGACAGAACTGCTGATTTTTCTCAAATCTAAACTAACAATGTCTTTCCCCTTTTTCTCTTGTATACCTTGAACAATAACTTCCGCTATTTTCTGAGAATCTACTTCTTTTTTGTGTTTCTTCATTAAAACCGTTTAATTTAGCCAAAATTAGCAATTAATTTGTGTTAATCCCCATATGAAGGCGCTGTATACTGGTAAAAATATCATTCATTTAAAGGAAGTCCACTCTACTAACAGATATACTGCAGAAATGTTGTCAAATTCTGTTCCAATAGCGGATGGCTCGGTAATTATGGCAGATTTCCAAACCGCCGGTAAAGGCCAATTGGCTGCAATTTGGGAGTCTATGCCCAAAGAGAACCTTTTATTGAGCGTTTATTATCGGCCGCATTTTCTAAAAATAGCAGATCAATTTATGCTTTCTATTGCTATCAGCCTGGCAATCTGCGACTTTTTAAAAAAATATATCGAAAATGTTACCATTAAATGGCCGAATGATATTTATGTTGGCGATCAAAAAATAGCAGGTATTTTAATCGAAAATTCGCTACATCAAGATGTCATTAAAAACAGCATCATTGGCATAGGCTTGAATATAAATCAAAAAACTTTTAGCGCTCATGCAAAAAATGCTTGCTCTTTAAGTCAATTAACAGGATTACAATACGACCTGCAGCAAATGCTCCAAATCCTTTGTGAATGCATAGAAGAAAGGTATGAGTCTATTAAAAATGCAGACTATTCAAACATTCAATTGGAATACCTCGAACATTTATATCGCTTCCAACAACCTGCAAAATTTATGATTAACGATCAAGTTCAAACGGCTACAATAGAGGGCATAGACGAATTTGGCCGACTGGCACTAGCCTTCGAAGGCAGCATTCATTATTTCAATAACAAAGAAATTACTTTTATCATTTAAAAAAATGATATTTTTGAAATTATCACTTCAATAAAAAAATTATGAAAAAATTTTTTGGACTACTTGGACTATTGCTATTCAGTTTTAATATTTATGCGCAAATTCAAGAGCCTGTAAAATGGACTTATGCCATAGAAAATAATGGCAGCGAAAATCCAACACTTGTTATTAAAGCAAGTATTGATGATCACTGGCATGTGTACTCGCAATTTGTTGGCGAAGGCGGTCCGCTTCCTACCACATTTAAGTTTACCCCTAATCCAAACTACCAATTAATAAAAGGAGTTTTGGAAATTCCAAAGCCAATTACCATCAACGACGAAGTATTTGAAATGAAAGTTTCTTACTTTGAACATACTGCTACTTTTAAACAAAAAATAAACACGTTAACAGCAAAAGATTATACAGTATCGGGTACATTCGAATACATGGTTTGTAACGACAAGCAATGTTTGCCGCCAGAAGAAGTTGCATTTAATTTTTCAGTAAAGGGTTTGCCTACCAAAGCAATTATTGCTACTACCAATTTAGATAGCAATCAAGCCTTGAATAAAATTGATAGCAGCGCTAATGCAAGCTCAGCAAGTATTTCGGATAGCACGACTACAACAGCTACCATTGCTGCTCCTGCAAAAGAAGAAGGCAATTGGTCTATTTTCTTTCAAGGATTTTTATTTGGATTTGTAGCCTTGTTAATGCCTTGTATATTTCCAATGATTCCGTTAACGGTAAGTTTTTTTACCAAACAAAGTAAGAACAAAGCAGACGGTATTCGTAAAGCAATTATTTACGGAGTTTCTATTGTGGTTATTTATGTTGCACTTGGTTTAGGAGTAACCATGTTGTTAGGTGCAAGTGCATTAAACGAACTTTCTTCTAATGCTGTTTTTAATTTAGTTTTCTTCGGTATTTTAGTATTGTTTGCTGCTTCGTTTTTTGGTGCATTTGAAATTACCTTACCAAGTTCGTGGTCTACTAAAGCAGATCAAAAAGCAGATAAAGGCGGATTGATTGGTATCTTTTTTATGGCCATTGTTTTAGCCATTGCATCGTTCTCTTGTACGGGTCCGCTAATTGGCACATTGCTTGTAGATGCCGCAAATAAAGGGACTTACGTAGGGCCGTTTATGGGCATGTTAGGATTTTCTATCTCTTTAGCATTACCCTTTACCTTGTTTGCTATTTTTCCAAGTTGGTTAAACGCAATGCCAAAATCGGGTGGCTGGTTAAACACCGTTAAGGTAAGTTTAGGTTTTATCGAACTCGCATTCGCACTTAAATTTTTATCGAATGCCGACATGGCTTACCACTGGAGAATTTTAGACAGAGAAGTATTTATTGGTTTATGGATTGTCATCTTTGTGATGTTAGGATTTTATTTATTAGGTAAATTAAAATTCAATCATGATTCGGATGTAAAATATATTTCGGTGCCGAGGTTATTTTTAGCCATCATCTCTTTAAGTTTTGCTGTTTATTTAACACCAGGTTTATGGGGAGCGCCACTTAAAGCCATCAGTGGATTTTTACCACATCAAGGCACGCAAGATTTTGATTTATACGCTAAGTCTTTTCAAAATAATGGTGCTATAAATGCGGAAAGTAGCAGAAAATATAGCGAACAATTACACGCCCCGCTTGGCATTGAGGCTTTCTTTGATTACAACGAAGGAATGGCTTATGCAAAGAAAGTTGGCAAGCCTGTTTTCTTAGATTTTACAGGCCATAGCTGTACAAATTGTCGAAAAATGGAAAATGCTGTTTGGCCAAACGAAGAAGTATTGAAAAGATTAAAAAACGACTTTGTGGTTATTTCTTTATATGTAGATGATAGAACAGAATTGCCAGAAAACGAAAAATACACTTCAACCTTTACGGGTAAAAAAATAAAAAACTTGGGTAATCGAAATGTTGATTTACAAGTCACTCAATTTAATAATAATGCACAACCACTTTATGTAATTGTAGATACAGACGGAAAAGAATTAGTAGCACCCTATGCATACAACGAAGACATTGACGCTTATGTTAAATTCTTAGATAGTGGTAAAGCAAATTTTAATAAAAAATAAAATGGAATTAAGAAAATAAAAAAGGAGGCCTTATTAGCCTCCTTTTTTATTTTATAATGGTAAGTGCAAGTGGCAATACGCTTACGCTTAAAGGCGCAGAGCTCTTCACTTCGCCGTCTATGGTTAGCGGATTCCCATCTGTTGCTGCAATGGTAATTGCTGACAATTGCTTATACTCCAATAATTTAGAATGCACATGTTTGCCTGAATAAATACTCGGAAATAAAAAAAGTAAATTCAATAAACTTGTTTTCTTTACCATTAAAACATCCATGAGACCATCACTCAAACTTGCATAGGGCGCCATCATCATTCCTTTGCCTGTATGCTTGGTATTCATGATTAATACAAAAGAAAATTCGGCAGATTCTTTGTTATCGGCATACGTTAAAGTTGCGAAGGCAGTTGGATTTGTAAATATTTTTAGGATGGAAGCAATCGTATACCTTGCGCCTCCAAATATCCGGAGCCTTTCGGCTAAAGCAGTAATTTGCGCCACTAGGCCCCAACCAATAATATTAAAAGAAACCATGGTTTGTTCGGTGGTAGTTAATTTTAATAAATCTATTTTGTGTAATTCGAATTTTTTCAACCTTTCTATAGCAGTCAGATAATCTAAGCACTCAAGATCGTGGTTAAAGGCATTGCCAGTGCCGGCAGGGAAAAGTAATATTGGAATGGTTAAATGATTCGATTGATATAAACCATTGACCACATCGTGCATGGTGCCATCTCCACCAAATACAGCAATGGCATCAATATCTGCCTTTATAAATGAACCGATATGTTGCGAAAAATAGGAAGGACCATCGCTTGAAATTACGACCCATTGAAAGCTTGGCAAAGCTGCTTGTAATGCCGCAAGCATGCTTTTCGAACTTCCTTTACCCGAATAAGGATTGATGGCACAGAGTATTTTTTTACTCATTTTTTAAATTTTAAAAACAAGATAACAAATCCATTCTTAGAAATATAAAAATTTGTACTTTTGAATATGGACGCGATCAAAAAACATTTTACAGAAGCCCAATCGGTGTTGGAAGCATTTATTGCAGATGAAAAAAATTTACAAGCTATCGAAGCTGCTGGCCAACTCATGGTAAGCGCTTTGGCAAATGGCAAAAAAATTATTTCTTGTGGCAATGGAGGTTCTATGTGCGACGCGATGCATTTTGCAGAAGAGCTGAGTGGCAGATATAGAAATGATCGCAAAGCCTTAGCGGCCATTTCGATTTCAGATCCTTCGCATATTTCTTGTGTAGGAAATGATTATGGTTATGATTTTATTTTTTCAAGATACTTAGAAGCATTGGCAAACGAAGGGGATGTATTAGTAGGCATCAGCACTTCTGGCAATTCAAAAAATATTATCAATGCAATAGCAACTGCTAAATCAAAAGGTGTGCATGTTGTGTGCCTTACCGGAAAAGACGGCGGACAATTAGCTAGTTTAGCCGATGTAGAAATTCGTGCACCCAAATCTGATTATGCAGACAGGGCGCAAGAAATTCATATCAAAGTCATTCATTCCTTAATTGATTTTATTGAAAGACATCAATAAGGATTACTGTTCAATTTTAACAACTTTTTGTACAGCTATTAATTTATTGTTTTCATCTAATAGTCTAATAAAATAAATGCCTGGCAGTATTTCTTGAAGTGAAATTCGATTGGCAAATGCTAATCTTTTTATCAGTCTGCCTTGCATGTCTGTAAATTCAATATTGGCAGCGACAATGTTTTCTATCATTAGTTCAGTAGAAAATGGATTTGGATAGACTTTAATGTCATGCACATCGTTTAGGTCTATTCCATTAACATTGTAGGTAATCTCATTAGAATAAGCAGTACAAGTACGATTGTCTGTTACATACACTTTGTATTTCCCTGAAGAAGTCAACTTTAAAAATGCAGCAGATGCACCAGGCAATATTACATTGTCTTTGTACCATGAATAACTATCGTATTTTTTATCAACCAAAAGTGTATCGAGTTTACGAGAAATACTTGGGTTTGGCTTCGCAAAAATTGTTGCGACTACTTCTAATCTATTACTTTTACAACCCTTACTGCTGCTTTCAATATAATATTTATGGGTACTATCTAATATAGGGGTAGTAAAAATATTTCCTGTAGCTAAAGAATTATTTCCTTGTAGAGAATTGTACCAATTAATCACACCTGACGAACTTACCGCCCTTAATTGCAAAGTATTTCCGGCACAGGCTGCAGCACCAAAAATTGAATCAAAATCCGGAATTTGATTGGCTTTTATAACAAAAGCTTCTCTAGTACTAGCACAGTTTCCCGCTAAAGCCTCTGCGTAAACAGTTGTGTCACTTGTAACTTGCAATGATATTGTATCTGTATTTGCAAATGGAGTAATTGCATTCATTGAAGCATACCATTTAATTCTTCCCTTATCAGCCTTTGCAAAAATTTTAATTGTTTTAGTCCCACAGATTGAATCTAGTTTAGCAGATGTATTAACAAATATTGGCGCTACATTAACTTTAGCATCAATTGGAACTCTTAGTCCTATACAATTTCCTGACACTGGCTCTACATAATAAGTTTGAGAAGCTGTGATAAATGGCGTATTGAAAACACTTCCGATAAATAACGGTAAAGAACTTGTTGCAGATTCGTACCAATTGATTTGCCCTTTGTCTGATGCTGCAGTCAATGTAATGATGCCACCTTGACAAATAGAATCATTTTGCACTAAAGTAATAATTGGCAAAGTGTTAAAAATAACATTTACGCTAACTTTTAAGCTTTTACAATTTTGATACACGGCCTCTGCATAATATGTCTTTGCTGCAGTTAAAATTGGTGTAATTAATTGATTGCCCGTTGCAATGGGAACAGTACTAGAAAGATTTTCGTACCAATTAATAATTCCATTGTTTGCTGTTACAGCAATTGTAGCTATACCAGGACCACATAAGGTATCATTTACAATAGAAGTGATTGCTGTGTTTCTATAAACAACTAAACAAGGATTCGAAATACTAGAAGTTTGTCCAATAGTGCAAGTTATTTTACACCTAAAATAAGTATTGGTAGCAATTCCAAAAACATTAACTGAGCTCGCATTTGCGTTAGCTACATTTGAATAATTTATTCCGTTGGTAGATTTTTCCCACTGATAAGTATTGGTATTTCCAACAGTTGTACTTCCGCTTAAACTTAATTGTATGGTTGCGCCATTGCAAGAAACGGAGTCGCTTGATATTGCGTTTCCGGCAATAGGAGTTGCGCATGCAATAAAAGGAATGCCATCAAATTCATCTGCGCCGATATCTGGCATGCTGCCTCCACCCAAAGTAGAATTAATAGGTCCAGGTCTAAGGTTGCCGTCGTAATCAAAATTCATAGGACTACCATTAACTAAAACTATTTTGCCGCCAGACTCTAAAGATGTTGGCACTGAACTATTCGAAATATGCAAATCAAAGGATGCTGCATCAGCATTAATAAAATTCGGATCAACATTAACACTAAAAGTATCTAAGGGAAATAATAAACGATAATTTGCTATAGAAGTAACATCCGCTGAAATATGTCTTGAAAAGAATCCATTAGCGTTCCAGTAATCATTATTTCTAAAAGATAAGCCGGTTGCAGTTGCGGTTGAAAAAGCATAATGACTTGCTAATCCTGTTGCATTTGTTCTGTTATTTGCAAAAATATTATTGATAACATTTCTTGTTCCGGCTGTTGCAATACTATTAAATGCAGCAGTTTTTTCAGCAACCGAGGCAACTCCCGCTCCTCCAATGTATAAAGTATTAAAATAAAAATTATTTGTTCCAGCAACTTCTTGAATGCCATTAATGTTACTTGCATTAGTCATAGCCACCCCATTTTCATCAATTCCGAGCCTTATCATATTATTTGAATAAATATATCCTCCAGAATTTGCCTCTATACCATTTATCGTAGAACCCTGCGTAGCTGCAGTGTTTAAAGAATGTATAAGATTTCGATCGACTCTATTAGTGCCACCTGTCGTTGCATTTGCACAAAAAATTGCAGTTACGGTAGTACTTGTTATTGCATCATTATACAATTTATATATTTTATTGTTCGAAATAATTTGATTCAAAGGACCCGTACTTATTGAATTTATAGCAATTGTAATTGCATTTGCGCCAGTTCCCGATGTCACACTTGAATTTATGAAATTATAAATTTCGTTATTGGAAACATTCCATGTGGTAGCGCTTCCAGTACTAATTGCCCGTATATTTCCTTTTAAACAATAAAAATTTACAAATTTATTATTAATGATTTGATGCACGAAATTAGCAGTAGTGCCTCTGTTAATTACCGCTAATAAAGAATTGGCGGTGCTATTATTTAAACTATTTGCCGTATTTAAGCTGCCAAAAATATTTCCATCTATGATATTTTTAGCCGTTGAACCTGTTATGTCTATACACCTCAAACTCATGCCACCATTGCCTGCGAGTGTTATACCCGCCATCATATTATTTTTAATTAATACTGTATCGAAGGTACCTGTTCCATAACCTATTACAGAAAAAGTTGTGCTTGATGGAGTACTCGTATAATTAATACTCGCATTAATTAAGTCGTCACCAAATACATTTCCGATCACGTTACCAATAAATAATTTTCCTGCTTGAGCATAAAGCAAAGCTTGCACAATACTCGTTGAAGTGGTACTGATTTCAATGTTAGAAATGCGATTACCCTGAATGCTTGAAATTGCCGTTGCACTTGAAGCAATATAGATGGCTTGAAGTATTACTGAGCCACTTAATTTTGTAGGCAAGCCTGCACAATAGGGGCTTGTTCCGCCAATATAATTATTCAATACTTGAAAAAATCCTGAAGTATTAGAAAGGTAAATTCCATAATAAGAGCCCGAAACGCTTCTGTTTGTAGTTTGATAAAAATGATTATTTGATACAATACAATTAGTTGTATTACTTGTAAAGTATACCCCTGCAGCTCCTGTACTTGTATGAAAATTGAAAATAAAATTACTATCAATACTATTTTGACTGTTTTCTTTTGCAGTTGTACCAGCTGAATAGACACCATACTTAGGTGCTATAGCAGTAGCATTTGAAATGATATTATTTCTAACTTTATTAAAATCATTCCCGATACCGCCAGTGGAAGCGTCGGTACTAAAAAAAATAACTCCACTAGAAGTGCTGATTGTAGAGCCCAAAATACTACAATTAGTGACGAGGTTATTTGTAGCGCCTGCTATAAACCTGATGGTACTTGTTCCTGTAGTACTACTTGATGTTGTATTTACAATTGATAACGAATCGCCATTAATAGCCAGACCGTTTATAGTTACATTATCGGCGCCGTTTAAATCTATTAGCGGAAGGCCTGAAGTTATAGCCCCAGATACAACCCTGGTGCTGCCACCATTTGGGGTTATTTTAATACTAGAATAATTTGAAGATCCAGTGCCAGATGCATTTAATACACAGCTGTTCGTTTCTGTAGTATTTCCTGTAACTGAAATTAAAATTACACCGGTATGAGTGCCCGCATTGATTGCATCAAAACTAGCCTTCAACGTAGTATAGGTTGTAGGTGTTGTTGTTCCAGTAGAAGAGTTAACGGTAATTTGAGAAAAAAGAGCTGTTGAAAAAAACAAAACGACAAAAGTCAATAATATTTTTTTTGCACCAAAATTAAAAATGAACTTGCTCATTAAATTAGTTTTAAGTTAAAAATGTTTAAATAGGTTTATTTTAAATATACCAAAAAAATAGTTTGCACAAAAAATCTTGCATAAATTAAGTTGAACACGCATTTTCTTTCCATTAATTTTGAAATAAAAAAATGCTGGTTAAGACTTTTGGTTGTGCGGTTCAAGGCGTAGATGCTATATTAATTACTGTTGAAGTTAATATTGTAACCGGGGTCGATTATTTTTTAGTTGGGCTACCCGATAGTGCAGTAAAAGAAAGCCACCTAAGAATAGAATCTGCCATAAAAAATTTTGGCTACCACATGCCAAGAATGAAAATTGTAGTAAACATGGCGCCTGCAGATATTCGCAAAGAAGGTTCCTCTTACGATCTTACCATTGCGATAGGCATTTTGGCTGCCGCCGCGCAAATTCCTGCAAGTTTTCTAGACGAATATTTAATCATGGGAGAACTTTCTTTAGATGGAAGTTTAAAACCTATCAAGGGTGCATTGCCTATTGCGATTGAAGCACAGAAAAAAGGATTCAAAGGATTTATTTTGCCTTTACAAAATGCGCAAGAGGCAGCCATTGTTTCGGAGCTTGCTGTTTTTGGTATGCAAAATATTTTAGAAGTTATCCAATTTTTTAAAGGCGAATACCATGGACAAGCCACGCAAGTAGCTTCCGAAAATTTATTGCAGGAATCTACAGAAAAATTTGACTTTGATTTTTCTGATGTGAAAGGTCAAGAAAATATTAAACGTGCTTTAGAAATAGCTGCTGCTGGCGGACACAATGTAATTCTAATTGGGCCGCCAGGTTCTGGCAAAACAATGTTG
>JBILIO010000093.1:0-7327 GCA_044349915.1 Sphingobacteriales bacterium
TTTACCAAACCGTTTCGCTCATTGGTTTTAAAGCTACCTTGTTTTGCAATAAAATCAATTTTCGATTGCACATTACCGGCCTCTAGTGCCAGCTTGGTGGTATCTATTGCATTAATTTTAGCAATACTTTGTGCCGCTGTAAAATCATCTGGATTAAAAACAAAATCGCGAGAAAAAATGGCAGCGCCTTTAATGTTCGACCAACCATTTCCATTCAGAGCAGTAGGCGTATAACAAATGGTTCCATTAAAATTATTCTTGCCCACATACAAATCTGTTGGAAAAGCTAAACTTTTCACAAACATGCTGTCTTCGTAAGGCTCCCAATGCATATAGGATTGAATTGATTTAGCCAAAGGATGCGTTGCTTTTCGTTTCAAATCAAAACGATCAATTGATGCATTCATCGAATCTAATAAAAACAAAAATTGATCAGAAAAAGTAACAGATGCTAAATAATCTATTTTACCTTTTCCATATAAGCCTCTATCACTTAAACGAATTTGATTTTCGTAAGTGCCTTTGCCTTTATACAAAGGATAACCTCCTTGAGGCGCATAAGTAACAAAACCTAGGGAAGTATCGGGTTGATAGGTTAAAGTCTCGTCAAAGTCGGGAAATATGCCACCCGAATGAAAATTACCAGGGAATGTTAATCCAGCCGTTGAACTAATATCGTCTAAGCTGTCTATCATGAAAGGATTGATTTTAAAATAAAAATCTGCTCGACGGTATACCCCCTTTTGCACATATGGGTAATCGTAGTAAACATAAGAAACACTGTTCGCTTGAAACAACGGATATTGTGAATATTTTTTTAAACCAGATTTGTTATCCATATCATCGATGTATAGCACACCGTCAATATCTCTCAATACTGTTTTTAAACTGATTAAATCTCTTTGACCATTAAAATTTTCTTTACCCAAAATTTTGATTTTCATAGAATCAACTTTTGGCATATCGATGGTAAAGCGATTGTAATTGAAAGTAAAATTAGTTCCATAAAAATCGAGCGTTCCGGCATGTACCTTACCGCTAAACTCCATATCTCTATTGGCTTTCACCTTTAATATGCCTGCTGCAGGTCGAATATTTACACTTTGCGAATCACTTAAAAATATTTGCGATACCCCTACAATATCTAAATCCTTGCTTAATAAATTTAACCGCGCATTAATACTTTGGTCCGACAAAGAGGCAAATCGAATGCCATCATAATCTAATTTACCCGATTCGTTTTTAATGTAATTGAATGTTTTTTCTTTTACATAAATCCAGCCACGGTTTTCGTTCAAACCTATATAACCTTCTGCCAGCAATGATCGTAGCAAACCAATCACATCTTGCTCTCTTAATTTTACAGCTGCAGCATAACTTGCAATACTAATTTCATTTGTTTGCTGTTGCGTAGCAATTCTTTTTAAAATTGTTAAAGGATTTACTTCTGCAATACCCGAAATTTTTCTAAAATTAGCGAGCTTATAAAAATTCTTCGACTCGAAATAAGACTCTTGCTGAAAGTTTCCTTTAATCATGCCCATCTCAATCTCTGTTTTGTCTATGTCCCACTGCATCCGCTCCACTTCGAAGGTCATCTGATGATAAGAATCAAAAAATGAGGCAGCAGCTATACCGTCTTTTTTTCGCAACAATACTACTTGCCTTTGCTTAGCATTAAATCTAAATTCGATACCAGGATGATATATAGAATCTTCGGCTAGGTAAATAGCCACCTCGGCAGGCAAGGCAATAATTTCTTCTTTTTGTAAAATAAAGGCATTTGAAAATGTTTTCAGCGCTACTTTGTTATTTACAAAAATAGCTATCGATGCTTTTTGATCGTCGTTACCAATGCCGTAAAGCTTACTACCAGCCATACTAAAGCCGCCATGGTAATCTACATTTTTAAAAAAATCTTTGATATCGTAATTTCTTTCGTATGCCGTAAATTTTGGATAAGTGGCATTTTCTGGTGAGTTATTAGTACTTAAACGATCTTCGAATCGGCCAATCAAAGGTGTTTTAAATAATTGTTTGTGAAAGAAAGAAACCGAATCGGCTGCAAAATCGGCCTTGCTACAATCAATGCTATAATTTTTTAAAGTAGCATAAACCACTAAAGAATCTAATCCACCTCTAGTCCAATTTACCAAGCCTGAACTCGCTTTCCAGGTTTTGCTTAAAGGATAATAAACGCCTTCTGTTTGGTAAATAACCGATTCATCGCCCCTTGAATTGGTAATTAAATTAATTTTCCCAATGGTTTTAATTTTAGGAACCGAATCAAAAACCATTTCGAAATTTGTACTATTAAAAAACCATTGCACACTTTTAGATTTGTACAACATTTGGCCTTTAAAAAAATCTGCGGTAAAGTTTAAAAAACGACTTGCATTTTTATTTTTCTGAGGAATTAATACATTTAGAATTTCGCTTGTCTTCGCAAAGGCAGGCTTATACTCGCTTAGTGCAATGTCGTTGTAGGTCAACATCCAATCGAGGTATTCTGGTTCGGCTTTCATTTTGCGTGCAGCCATTTTATTAGCCAAAGCAAGCAACTGCTTTTGCTGTGCTGCATCGAAAACTAAATCGTAATTTTTTTTGAATACTTGAAAGGCGTTTTTAGTTTCTTCGTTTACTTTTGCATCTTTAAAATACGCGTTTAATTCTGCAATAAATTGTGCAGGGTCGGTCGAAAAGCTTTTAGGCTGTGCATTAGCGCGAAAAGTAAAAAAGAATAAAACGCAAAGGACCAGCCAAAACTTCTGCTTCATCGATGTATTAATTTAAATTGCTTTGTTAAATTTAGCTACTACCCAATTATTTTTAGCCGAATGCATTTGGTAGCTCAAACCATTTTCGGTAGCCGCTTCTTGAATAAAAACCAAATCTTCTTCGTAAAATCCACTAAACAAAATAGTGCCGCCAGCTACTAAAGAGGCAGCGTATGCCGCCATGTCGTTGATTAAAATATTACGGTTTATGTTGGCTAAGATTAAATCAAAACTTAATCCTTGAATATCTTTTGCATCGCCACAAATTACCTTCGCAGGTATTTGATTGATTTCGAAATTTTCTGTCGCGCTATTACTGGCAATTGGATCGTTGTCTATCGCAAGGATACTTTTTGCGCCTTTGAGGCTAGCGAGGATGGCCAGCACTCCGGTGCCACAGCCCATATCTAATACCGACAAACCTTCGACAGATAAGCCGAGTAATTGTTCGGCCATTTGTAAAGTTGTTTCGTGATGGCCAGTGCCAAAGGCCATTTTAGGATGCATTTTAATTTGAAAAGGATACTGCGTTTGAATTGGATGAAAGTTAGCATAGATATAAACTTGCTCACTCACAATTACCGGCGGAAAATTACTTTCCCATACTTCATTCCAATTTTGATAGGGAATAATTTGCATGGTATAAGTAAATTCAAAATCTGCTGCATAGCCCGCTAATTGCTCCTGCATTATTTCTTCTTGATATAAATGTGCTGGAATGTAAGCACTAAAGCCTGTTTCATTGGCATCAAAAGAATCAAAGCCAATAGCGGCTAGTTCGTTCATTAATAAATCCGATAAAAATTCTTGCGCTGCTCCAACCGTAAAATTGACTGCTATAAAATTACCATTCATCGTTAAATGGAATTAAATGAAGTAACAATATCTGTAAAGTCACGCGATTTCAAAGAGGCTCCACCAATTAAGCCGCCATCTATATCGGCTTGGCTAAAAAGTATTTTTGCATTTTGTGGATTACAACTCCCACCATATAAAATACTACAATCTGCTGCTGCTTCGGCACCAAATTGACTTGCAATACTTGCCCTAATAAAAGCATGCATTTCTTGTGCCTGCTCAGGGCTTGCCGTAAGGCCTGTACCTATTGCCCAAACTGGCTCATAAGCCAATACTATTTTTGCAAAATCTGAAGCGGTTAAATGAAATAAAGATTCTTTTAATTGTTGGGCTACTACTTCAAAATGTTTTTCTGCTTCGCGTTCTTCTTTTAATTCTCCAAAACAAAAAATTGGATGTAAATGATTTGACAAAGCGGTATCCACTTTTTTAGCTAACAATAAATTTGTTTCCTTAAAATATTGACGACGCTCCGAATGCCCTATCAGCACATAACTTGCGCCAACAGAGTGAATCATACTGGCCGCAATTTCGCCTGTAAAGGCACCTGCATTTTCTTGATGACAATTTTGTGCAGCACTTGCAAAATTCGCATGTCCATTAATTAACTTTTGCACACTGGCTAAATGTATTGCTGGGCTTGCAAAAATAGTGAGCACTTTTGCATTTAATTCATCGTTAATCATGTGCATGGCTTCGGCCACTAATTCCATTCCTTCTTGGTAATTTTTATTCATCTTCCAATTACCCGCCACTATTTTTTTTCTCATGATTTAGTATTTACGAAAGCTTTCTGTCTGCTCAAACACAGCGGTTAAAATATCTTTTTCTACTTGATTAAAATCCATCCCTCTGCGCTCAAAAACTTTTTCGGCTACTTCAAAAGCTTTGTTTAAACCGTAGGTTTCGAAACCATGCGCACCACCCCAAGAAAAATCTGGGACAAAATTGCGTGGAAAGCCAGATCCGAAAATATTACAAGAAACACCTACCACGGTGCCTGTATTAAACATCGTATTGATACCGCATTTTGCATGATCGGCCATAATTAATCCGCAAAATTGTAAGCCTGTTTTTTGGAAATTTTGTGAACCATAATTCCAAAGCTTTACTTCCGCATAATTATTTTTTAAATTTGAATTATTACTATCGGCACCAATATTACACCACTCGCCCAATACGGCATTTCCTAAATAACCATCGTGCCCTTTGTTGCTGTAACCAAAAATTACCGCGTTATGAATTTCGCCACCTACTTTAGAATACGGACCAACGGTGGTTGCGCCATAGATTTTAGCAGCCATTTTTACAATTGAATTTTCGCCTAAAGCAAATGGCCCTCTAATAATGGCTCCTTCTAATACCTCCGCATCTTTGCCAATGTAAATCGGACCGGTTTCGGTATTGAAAATAGCACAACTTACTTTTGCACCTGGTTCAATAAATAATTGATTGCCTACCAATGTAGAATTAGCATCTAAGGCTTGCGAAGTTTTACCTACTGTTAATAGATCGTAATCGGCTCTTAAAGCTTGATCGTTAAATGAAAAAATAGCAGATAAATTTTTAAGATAAATATAATCCGAATCGAAAGTTATTTGTTTGGCATTAGCTATTTGAAAGTTTGCGGTATTCGTATTTACGGCTAAAGTTAAATTTCCATGCACCAAGGCTTCGCCCTCTTTTAAATTTTCGATGGCTTTTTTTAATGCTGGATTTGGTAAAACAGCGCCATTGATAAATAGATTTTGCGCAGCAAGCACTTGCGGATATTTTACTTGCAAATAATTTGCAGTGGCATAAGAATAAGTTGCATCGAAATAATGCGCCCATTTTTCTTTAATAGTTAAGATGCCTATTCTGAAATCGGCTATGGGTCGAGTAAAAGCCAGGGGCAATAAGTTTACCCTATGTTCGTCATCAAATAAGATAATATTCATAGAACAAATATAATTGAATAATTATCCTCTTTGGAGTAAAACAAAAAAAGTCCGAGTAAAACCCGAACTTTTTTTTAACAAAACAATCATTTTTGGATGATTAGTCTTTTTTACCGTATCTAGTTTTGAATTTATCGATACGACCTGCGGTATCTACCAATTTCAATTTACCTGTGTAAAAAGGATGTGATTTATGCGAAATCTCTAATTTTACAAGAGGATATTCGTTACCATCTTCCCAAACTACTGAATCTTTAGTTTCAATGGAAGATTTTGTTAAAAATGAGTAATCACAAGATAAATCTTTGAATACTACCATTCTATAATTTTTTGGATGAATTTCTGCTTTCATTACTATTCTACTAATTTTGGAATGCAAATGTATGTTATTCTTTCAAAAAATGCAAAGAAAATTGAATTTATAAATAAAACCTCTTAAAAAATTAACCGGCAATGCTTTGGCACAACTCAATTAAAACGCCATTAGTTGATTTAGGATGCAAAAAACAAACCAATTTATTATCGGCCCCTTTTTTAGGCTCATCAGACAATAATATAAAGCCTTCTTCCTTTAATCTTTTCATTTCTGCCACAATATCGCTCACCTCAAAGGCTATATGATGGATCCCTTCGCCCTTTTTTTCAATAAACTTAGCAATGGGGCTTTCGGCATGTGTAGCCTCTAAAAGCTCTATTTTATTCTCTCCCAGCTGAAAAAACTCGGTAATGACCCCTTCCGACAAAACTTCTTCTCTTTTATAAGCGTTTTTTGCAAACAATTTAGCAAAAAGGCTTGTTGATGATTCAATGCTTTTAACGGCAATTCCGATGTGTTCTATTTTGTTCATATACTCGGTGATTTATTGGCAAGCTAGCTAATTAATTGTCAGGAATAAAAAAAAATGAAAATTTTAACCATCGAAATTTGGCTTTAAAGATATTAAATTCCCTATATTTGTACTCAATTTATATAAAGTCTAAATAAACATGATTCAATTACCAATATACTTAGATAACAACGCAACCACTCCAATGGACCCTCGCGTATTGGAAGCGATGTTGCCTTATTTTAACGAAAAGTTTGGAAATGCAGCTAGCAGAAACCATCCTTTTGGTTGGGCAGCAGAAGAAGGCGTAGATTACGCAAGAGAGCAAATCTCTAAATTGATTAATTGTTCTGAAAAAGAAATCATATTTACCTCTGGCGCAACAGAATCGAATAATTTAGCCATTAAAGGTGTTTTCGAAATGTACGCTGAAAAAGGCAATCACATTATTACTGCAACTACAGAACACAAAGCTGTTTTAGATACTTGTGCGCATTTAGAAAAACTTGGTGCATCTATTACTTACTTACAAGTAAAAGCAGATGGTTTAATAGACCTTAACGAATTAAGCAATGCCATCACAGATAAAACTATTTTAGTTTCTATCATGCATGGTAATAACGAAATTGGTGTTATTCAACCAATGAAAGAAATTGCAGCAATTACTAGAAGTAAAGGTGTTTTATTACATACCGACGCTACCCAAACAGTTGGAAAAATTCCAGTTGATGTGGAAGCAGATGGCATCGACTTATTATCTTTTACTGCTCACAAAATGTACGGCCCTAAAGGCGTTGGTGCATTATATGTAAGAAGAAAAAATCCAAGGGTAAAGGTTACCGCACAAATGGATGGTGGCGGCCACGAAAGAGGCATGCGCTCTGGAACATTAAATGTACCGGGCATTGTAGGCTTTGGCAAAGCT
>JBILIO010000126.1:0-5494 GCA_044349915.1 Sphingobacteriales bacterium
ATTTTAAAACGAATTTATTTCGCCCCCCTTATGGCAGAATTAAAAGAAGCCAGATAAAACTGCTCCAAGAAAAGTTCAAAATTGTGATGTATGATGTACTAAGTGGCGATTTTGACCAAAAAAGTAGCCCCGAAAAATGCTATCAAAATGTGCTCAATCATTCGAGCGATGGTTCAATTATCGTTTTTCACGATAGCCTGAAAGCTTATGCCAATCTTAAAGAATCGCTGCCAAGATCAATAGAAGCCCTATTAAACCGAGGTTTTAAATTCGAGATTATCAAATAAACAAATGCAAAATTGATCGAAAAAAAATAATAATTTATCCTAAATTCGCGGTAGAAAATAAATTATTATGGCATTTGATATAGAAATGATTGAAAAGGTTTATGCAAACCTTGACGCGAAAGTTAACGCAGCTCGCAAAATTGTAAATAAACCCCTTACCTTAACCGAAAAAATATTATACGCCCATTTATGGGAAAGTGCTTCGGAAGCTTATAGCAGAGGCAAGTCTTATGTAGATTTTGCACCAGACAGAGTAGCAATGCAAGATGCAACTGCGCAAATGGCTTTATTGCAATTTATGCAAGCAGGTAGAGCAAAAGTAGCGGTTCCTTCTACTGCTCATTGCGACCATTTAATTCAAGCAAAAGAAGGTGCAAACGCCGACTTAGTAACAGCAAATTCTCAGAACAAAGAAGTTTACGATTTCTTAGCTTCTGTTTCTAATAAATATGGCATCGGTTTTTGGAAACCAGGTGCTGGAATTATTCACCAAGTGGTATTAGAAAATTATGCTTTCCCTGGAGGTATGATGATTGGTACAGACTCTCACACAGTGAATGCTGGTGGCTTAGGTATGATTGCTATTGGTGTGGGTGGTGCAGATGCTTGTGATGTAATGGCAGGCTTACCTTGGGAATTAAAATTTCCAAAATTAATCGGCATTAAATTAACCGGTAAATTATCTGGTTGGACTTCTGCAAAAGATGTGATTTTAAAAGTAGCTGGAATTTTAACTGTGAAAGGTGGAACAGGTGCTATCGTAGAATATTTTGGCGAAGGCGCGCTATCATTGTCTTGCACTGGAAAAGGAACCATTTGTAATATGGGCGCAGAGATTGGAGCCACCACTTCTATTTTTGGATACGATGAAAAAATGGCCGCTTATTTAAGAGGAACAGAACGTGCAGACGTTGCTGATTTAGCAGATAAAGTAGCGCATCATTTAACTGGCGATGCAGAAGTGTATGCCAATCCCGAAAATTATTTTGATGAATTAATTGAAATTGATTTATCAACTTTAGAGCCACAAATTAACGGACCATTTACGCCAGATTTAGCTTGGCCGATTTCAAAATTTGCTGCAGCGGTAAAAGAAAATAATTGGCCAGCGAAATTAGAAGTTGGATTAATTGGTTCTTGTACGAATTCTTCTTACGAAGATATTTCTAGGGCAGCATCTATTGCACAACAAGCCGTTGATAAACATTTACAAGCAAAATCAGAATATACTATTACACCTGGATCGGAGCAAGTGCGCTTTACGGTAGACAGAGATGGCTACTTAGCCACTTTTGCTGCAATGGGTGGTGTGGTGCTTGCCAATGCTTGCGGACCATGTATTGGTCAATGGGCTCGACATGGTGCAGAAAAACAAGAAAGAAATTCAATCATCACTTCGTTCAATAGAAATTTTGCGAAACGCGCAGACGGCAATCCGAATACTTTTGCATTTGTTGCTTCGCCAGAAATTGTAACCGCATTGGCCATTGCAGGTGATTTAACTTTTAATCCGTTAACCGACACGCTTACTAATGCAAAAGGCGAACAAGTTAAATTAGATGAGCCAAAAGGAATTGAATTACCCATCAAAGGTTTTGCAGTGGAAGACGCAGGATACCAAGCACCAGCTGCAGACGGAAGTAAAGTAACCGTACTTGTAGCAGAAAATTCTAGCAGATTACAATTACTAGCACCATTTGCCGCTTGGGAAAAACAAGATATCAAAGGCTTAAAATTATTAATTAAAGCCAAAGGAAAATGTACTACCGATCATATTTCTATGGCTGGTCCATGGTTAAAGTTCCGCGGACATTTAGATAATATTTCGAACAATATGTTGATTGGTGCCATCAACTTTTTCAACGATACAGCAGATACCGTTAAGAATCAGTTAACCGGCGAATATGGCGCAGTTCCTGCCACACAGCGTGCTTATAAAGCAGCCGGAATTGGTTCTATTGTTGTTGGTGACGAAAACTATGGCGAGGGTTCTTCTAGAGAACACGCTGCAATGGAACCTCGTCATTTAGGTGTTCGTGCAATTTTGGTAAAATCATTTGCAAGAATTCACGAAACTAACTTAAAGAAACAAGGTATGCTTGCTTTAACTTTTGCAAACAATTCCGATTACGATAAAATTTTAGAAGACGACAGCTTTGACATTAATGGATTGAACGAATTTGCGCCAGGTAAACAACTGAGCATTTGTTTAAACCATGCCAATGGAAGTAACGAAACAATCATGGTTAACCATACTTATAACCAACAACAAATTGAGTGGTTTAAGGCTGGAGGTGCATTAAACATTATACGCGCAAGCGTTAACTAATTAAAAAAAAGGGTTTATCCCTTTTTTTTTGCCCAAAAATTACGCAGATGAAAATTACACTTTTAGTTGTCGGAAAAACAAATGATGCTTATTTAATTGAAGGCGTAGAAAAATATGCCAAACGATTAATACATTATTGTAAGTTTCAATTAATTGAAATTCCTGAATTAAAAAACACGAAAAGCTTAAGCGAAGAACAACAAAAAGAAAAAGAAGCGGAATTAATATTAAGTAAAATTAGCAATACCGATTTAGTCATGCTCTTAGACGAAACCGGAAAACAGTTTAGTTCTATAGATTTTAGCAAACAAATTAACAACTGGCAAAATCAATCAGTAGGCGCCGTAGTCTTTATAGTAGGCGGGCCTTACGGCTTCGATCAAAAAATAAAAGCGAGAGCAAATGGAGAAATTTCCCTTTCTAAAATGACATTCTCTCATCAAATGGTGCGCTTGTTTTTTGTAGAACAAATTTATCGAGCCTTTAGTATTTTAAAAGGAGAGCCTTATCATCATGCTTAAAAAAATGAAGAAATAAAAAAACCCAAATGTTCATTTGGGTTTTTTTTATGATGTTGAGGTAAATTACGATGCTGGTTCCGCTTCTTCGTTTGCTGCTGGAGCTTCCTCCTCAAATAAGGGTAAGGTTGCAAGAAACACATACCACGAAATAATTTTTTTAATGTCCGAAGCGTAAACCCTTTCCACATCGTGGTTAGGAACAATGCTTGTAAAATAATTACGCAATATTTTATTGTCTGCTTTTGGATCTGGTACTACATTACTAGCCGCAGATGATTTCATTTTCTCTAAAATACTGATCAAGGTAATGTCTTCTTCTTGCTCACCAAAAACGGTAATGTCTTCTAATGTGGCAAGCTTTGTACTCGCATTGGTAATTAATTTATTTTTCAAACCATCCATGGTTTCTAAAATAAAGCCTGCTTTATTTTGACCTATTACACGATACAAACCTGGCTTGCCAGTTACCGAAACAATTCCTCTTAAATTCATATAATTATTCCGTTACAGTTATGCCAATAATACTATCGCCTTGTGCAATAGCATCTACTAGGTCTACGTTTTCTATTACTTTACCAAATACGGTATGGTTTCTATCTAAGTGCGCAGTGTTTGCACGACTATGGCAAATAAAGAATTGCGATCCACCAGTATTTCTACCTGCATGTGCCATCGATAATACGCCTCTATCATGAAATTGGTTTTCGCCAGTTAATTCACAATCAATCATGTAACCTGGTCCACCCGAACCTGCTTTAAAAGCGGTTGCCTCTGATTTTGAATATGGGCATCCTGCCTGAACCACAAAATCAGGAATGACACGATGAAAAGCGATCCCATCGTAAAAACCTTCTTTCGCTAGTTTAATGAAATTTGCAACCGTGTTTGGTGCATCTTTTTCGAAGAACTCAATCTTTAAGTCTCCTTTTGCTGTTTTTAATATTGCAGTGCTCATGTTATTTTTTTGTTCGCAACAAAAGTAGAAAAATGTTTTAGTATTTTTACGATAAGAAATGAAAAAAACAATTCTACTGCTATTCTTAATAGGCTGCGTTACAATAGGTAGGGCAACATCTATACTTATTCCAATGGATGACAAACAAAGCAATCATTTGAAAGCTTATGGCGTCGCTTATTGGGTGCTCAAGCAAGATGTATCGATGTGGTGGTTGCTGAATTACAAAGGTGGTAGTTTTTTAATTCCTTACGCCCAAAGTATTGAAGCCGAATGTCGCATCAGAAATGTTTCGTATGATCTTATTGCCGATGTGCAATCCACTGCAATTTTAGCAGAGATTGCCGTGCCCGAAACAAATATGGATGCCGTAAAATTAGATAAAGCTCCGAAAATGGCGGTGTACTCGCCAAAAAATAAACTACCCTGGGACGACGCCGTTACTATGGTTTTAACTTATGCCGAAATTCCCTACGATCTTATATACGATGAAGATGTAATCAAAGGAATGCTTCCAAAATACGATTGGCTTCATTTGCATCATGAAGATTTTACCGGACAATATGGACGATTTTATGCTGCCTATCGAAATGCTGCTTGGTACCAAAATGATGTTCAACAAAACGAACAAACCGCGGCAAAACTTGGATTTAAAAAAGTTTCCGAATTAAAACTAGCAGTGGCAACTACCATTAAAAACTTTACAATGGGTGGCGGATTTTTATTTGCCATGTGTTCTGGCACAGACAGCTATGATATTGCTTTAGCTGCAGCGGGCATAGATATTTGCGAGTCGATGTTTGATAGCGACAAAGCCGATCCAAATGCGCAAGCAAAATTAAATTTCCAACAAACATTTGCATTTAAAAATTTCAAACTAGATAACAATCCTTATAACTATGAGTTTTCGGATATTGATAATACCAATACTCGAACTTTAACAGAGCAAAACGACTACTTTAGTTTATTTGATTTTTCTGCCAAATGGGATCCTGTTCCAAGCATGCTTACACAGAATCACGAAAAAGTGATCAAAGGATTTATGGGTCAAACAACGGCTTTCAAAAAAAACTTAGTGAAGCCAGATGTGCTCGTGTTAGGCGAAACAAGTATTGCAGGAGAAGTAAGATATATTCATGGCGAAATAGGCAAAGGTACTTGGACATTTTACGGAGGCCACGACCCCGAAGATTACCAACATTTAGTGAGCGACCCACCTACCGATTTAAGTTTACATCCCAATTCGCCGGGATATAGACTTATCTTAAATAATGTATTATTTCCAGCGGCAAAAAAGAAGAAGCAGAAAACCTGATCGCTTAATCATAGAAATTCCAAAGCAAGCCAAGCTTGAATGTTCTAGGGGCAATTGGATAATTTGACACCATCATTTCGCCATAAG
>JBILIO010000094.1:0-7233 GCA_044349915.1 Sphingobacteriales bacterium
CTTGATCAAATGCTGTCAAAGCGATAGCATGTTGCCATCCATTTTGTAAATTATCAAAAGTGTATTTGTAATGATAAAAAATCGGCTCGTCTAATGGGCCTAATTCTCCAAAAGTAACAGAATCGGGCAAGGCAATAGATTGCAAACCTGTATTGCTAAACAAAGTATTATCTGCACGATCAAATTCTGCCACTAATTTTAAAGCTTTAGCAATGTCTTGTGTTTGCTTTACATCAAATCCCAAAGCTGTTTTATATAATCGATAACCTTCGAAATCTTTTTTCTTAGAAATTGGATCAACCGATGCTTCCGCATTTTTTGTCCAATAAATTTCCATTTTATTTTCTGCTGCAATCACTTTCATTCTTGGAATTACTGGAGGCGCAGGTAAAACAAAACGCGTAATTACCCCATTGCCATCTCGGTCTTCTCCTGCATCTAACAAGCCATTAAAATTAATGTCTTCGCCGTTGTATGCCGTTTGTGCAAACTTCGAGTTTTGTATTAAAATTTGTTTTTGAAAATCATTATCGGAAGTATTTGGTTTTCCATCTTCGTTCTTTTTGGCACAAACTAAAGCAAAAGAAATATTAATTGTTTCTCCTGGTTTAATTTGAACGAATGGACCAACGGCCATTAGGTGCGATCTATTATTCGGCTGACTCAACGAAGGACGAATTACTGTTTGCCAATCGGCACGATGATTTAAACCTGCCGTCATTTTACCATACTTCTGATTATCGTCTGTTGGTGAAAAATATAATGGGTCTGCAGAATTTTGAAACTGCCACGAATTGTAATTGATTTTCATGTTTGGTCTTAGCAGTGGATGCGCAAAACCAGCTGGGTCAATCGAGCCAAGATACTTTAAGCCAACATAGGTTTCGGTAAATCCTGGGTCGCCGTTACCGTCAAACTCGTAAGCAATATCTAAAGAATCTAAAAATCCATTTCCCCCTTTATTGTAAAAAGCGCTTCCGCCTGGTGGCGTAACATTTATATTCCTCACCACTCCATCTTTCCAATAACCAATAAAAACACTGTCCCAGTTTGTTGTACTATTATTGGTAATGGTATAATTTAGAATGACAAAATAATTGGCAAAATTAAAATTGTAATTATAGGCTTCAAAATGTAAATCGGCGCCAAGTGGAAAATTATGACTGCTAATCGCAATGTTTGTTCCAGGAACAACAATATTTTTATCAGTAAAATCGGAAAGAAAATCTTGATGCGAAATAGCATTGGTTTCGTATAATGGATTATCAATTAAACTTGATCTTTCTTTTATTTTTGCACCCAATGCGGCAGTAAACTCAAAACCACTTTTACCCGTTGTATATCCAGCGGCATCGTCTGTAGCCCCCGAACTTACCGCAACTTGCGAGCCATTGATCATGGCACCAATCCATAAACCACCCTGAAATAAATGCTCTATTCCGGAGTTAGCAGGGAACTCACACGAAGGATAAGCTAAAATATTATAAGAACCTCTGAATGCATTACCAATCATTCCTAAGTTATTAATGGTCATTCTAATATTTCCGGCTGTCGTTAATTTTTCATCAAACGAAGCTTGCGAAAATCCAGTTAGCGGAATAATGCAGGCCATCAATAACCCAAAAAAACGATTCAAATATTGCTTTAAAAACATCTTAATACTTTGCTATTTTTTTAATGACCGACAAACCTTCTTTATTTTCAAATCTTAATAAATAAATTCCTTCAGGTAAAGATACTGCAGGTGTAATTTGAAAATCAGTATTCGAAGTTGCAATTTTTTGACTTTCTACTAATTGTCCAGATTGATTGTATATTTTCAAATTAATTATTTGATTCAATAGGTTTGCACTAAAGTGAATCTCTAAATTATTTTTTACTGGATTGGCTACTTGAATTTGTTGCGAAAATTGAATAGCCTGTAAGGAAAGCCCTTGTACGGCAGGCTTTGTAGGCGTAAAAATAAAATCAGCTCTTATAGGTAAATGATCCGACATATTATACAACGAACCTAAAACAGTAGAAGGCACTGAAGTATTTGCTGGCAAATCCGTTAAAGCTAAATTAAAATGCAGGCCATCGTTACCAACAGCAATATAAGTATTCGGCAAAATGCGAACTTTCAAAGAATCTGCAATAATTGATTTAGAAGCTAACATAATATCAAAACGATCGTCCATACCACCACCCGAAAAACTTCCGCCTGTTGCACTGTGTGTAGACTGTGTATGAATGGCAGAAAAGCTTCCATTGTTATTCCAAGCACCTGGTTTATTTAGTGGATCATAAAATCTTCCCATTAAATTAGTATCCGCAATTAAATTTTGATAAGCCAATTCGGTATGGGTATAAATATTATAATCTCCCATGATCAATACATTTCTAGGCTTGGTAAATTTCTTCATATACCTAGATACTTGTTGTGTTTCAGCGGCTCTGGTTGCTGATTCTGCTGAACCATTTCCAGCCTTTAAATGCAAAACTATAACTGTAAAAAAAATGGTGTCTTTCGTTTTAACAAGATTTGAATCTTTATAAAATAAATTAAATGCGGTAATTTCTCTTTGTACTTTCGAAACAGTGTCTTGAGAAATAAGTTCAAACTTATTGGAATTATAAAATAGTGTATTAGTTAAAGATGCATCAACTCCCGCTTTAGAAAGTTTAGCTCTTTTCCATTTGGTTTCCCCATTAATATTAAGCGCTCCTGTTAAAACATTTTGCGCATAATCTGCCGTAGCCGAAAATTCGTTGCATCCAAATATATCTGGTTTGACATAATTGATAATAGTCGATAGTAAAGGATTTTTGGTACTTGGTGGCTGATTTGATTCGCCATAACGAAGTAAATTATATTGCATTACCCGTATGGTGTCTTGCGCGTATAAATGTACATTCATTAATACAAGGCAAAAGCCTGTCAAATAAAGTACTCTGAACAAAAAAGCTTTTCTCATTTTATTACTATAAATCAGCCTTTAAAGGTACATATAAATATAGATTTTGGAATGCAAAAATAGCCGAAATCGGCAGACTTAACGCAAATTTGACAGGATGTTCATTTTGAAAATAAAATGAATTTTAACTAATTGTAAATTAGGAATTTAGCTATAAAAGAAAATAATTTTAATTTAATTGTTCTGTGAGCAATTTCATCTCAATTAATGGAGAAATATTTTCATACAAAACAGCGAAAACAGCTCTACAGATAGGCATTTCCACTTTATATTGTCGATTGATTTCGTGAATACATTTAACAGCATAATAACCCTCCGCGATCATACCCATTTCGAATTGGGCGGATTTTACAGAATATCCCTTTCCAACCATATTGCCGAAAGTCCGGTTTCTCGAAAATTGAGAATAAGCCGTAACCAATAAATCACCTAAATATGCCGATTCTTTGATGTCTCTATTGATTGGATGAACGGCTGCAAGAAAGCGTTCCATTTCCCGAATGGCATTAGAGATTAAGACCGATTGAAAATTATCGCCATAACCTAAACCATGAAAAATTCCTGCTGCAATTGCATAAATATTTTTTAGCACGGCTCCGTATTCTGTTCCATAAATATCATCGCTGGTTACGGTACGGATATATCGATTATTTAAAATAGCAGCGAATGCATCTGCATGATTTTGCTGTAAGCAAGAAATGGTTAAATAAGATAATTTTTCTAAAGCTACTTCCTCTGCATGACACGGCCCGCTTATTACTAAGACTTGTTCCAGTGGTAATTTAAAATAGTTATTAAAGTACTCTCCGATGATTAAATTAAATTCTGGAACAATACCTTTTATTGCACTACAAATAAATTTTCCAGAAAAATCTGCTGGACTTAATGACGATAAACTAGTATGTAAAAAAGCTGCAGGAACTGCGAAAATAATAATATCTGCAGCAGCGATAGTAGCTTTTAAATCTGTGCTTACACGATCTTTCGAAATGTTTATTTCTGCCGATGATAAATAATGAGGATTTCTACCGAAAGCACGAATGTGCGCAACCGCCTCTTCATTTCTCATCCACCAGGTTACATCTGCTTGGTTGTCGCAAAGAATCTTTACTAAGGCTGTAGCCCAACTTCCACCACCAATTACGGCAATCTTAGCTTCTTTATTTATTTGCTGCATAGTCTACTATTAGCACGAACATACCAAAATTGAAATAAATAGACAAAAAATTCAGCCTACTTCTTCTCGTCCGATGTGTATAAGTCTTCTTTGGATACGATTTCTATTTGCATTCCATCTTTTAACATTTTGGAAATAGCTAAATAAGGCGCAACCACCACTTCCTGTCCTTCTTTTAAACCCTCTTTAATTTCAATGTACATATCATCTTGAATACCGGTCTTCACTGGAAGTTTAATCACTTTATTATTTTCTATTACAAAAACAAATTCTTTCATATTCGAAGCGCCAACTGCAACTGAAGTTGTAGCAATATTTTTATCATCTATAGAATCTTCTCGAGTAGTAACAGATTGAATAGGGACAGTTAAAATATTAATCGTTTTTTCGGTTTGAATTTCTACTGTTGCAGACAATCCTGGTCTTAAAGGTGATGCTAAGTTTTTGTCTTTACTATTTAATTTTGAATAGGATTCGCTCAAAATTCTGATCTTTACCGGAAAATTAGTTACCTGGTCTGCGCTAGCACCTACAACACTTGCAGAGTTTGCGATTTCTGTCACTACGCCTTTAAAAGACTGATCTAGAAAGGCGTCAACTTCTACTGTAGCGGTATCTCCAATAGACAATCGATTGATATCGTTTTCGTTTACATCTACACTTACTTCCATTGAATTTAAATTAGCAATACGCATAATTTCGGTACCCGTCATTTGAGAAGTACCTAAAACACGTTCGCCTAATTCTACATTCAATTTAGAAACGGTTCCATCTACGGGAGAGAAAACAGTGGTTTTAAATAAATTATCTTTTGCTTCTTTTACCGAGGCCTCTGCACTTTTAACATTAAATTTTGCAGCTTGCACATCTGCTTTTGCCGATAAATAATTACTTTTTATCACTTCAAAATCTGCTTCAGAAATAATTTTATCTTTTATCAGTTTTGAGTTTCTATCGTATGCTTGTTCGGTTTGAATAAATCTTGCTTCTGCATTTGATAAATTTGCTTTTGAAGTATTCAAAGCCGCTGAAGCCCTGTCTAGATAGGACTCGTAGATATCTGGCCTAATTTTACAAAGCAATTGTCCGCGCTTCACTTTTTGACCTTCTTTAACCATCAAAGAAACAATTTCGCCAGAAACATCGGAAGATATTTTCACTTCTATTTCTGGTTGAATTTTACCACTAGCAGAAACAGTTTCTACAATTGTTCTTAAGGAAACTTTTTCGACTGCTACTTTTTGGTTGGCTACGCCGCCAATCCATCCCATTTTTTTACCGGTGATTGCAAATGCAATTAACACTACCACAGCAATGACCAAATATTTAATTAAATTATTTTTCTTGTTCAACATGTTTTTTATATTAAAATGACAATGGAATTCCTAAATAAAAATCGACTAACTTTTGTCTGAGTATTAACTCATATAATGCTTGTACACGTTCTGCCTCAGACTTTGCTAAATTATTTTTTGATATGATAAAATCAACTGCATTGATTAATCCTACTTCGAATTTTTGTTGGTTATATTTAAAAGATTCTTTAAGGGCTACATTGCTATTTGCCGTTGACTCATATTTTTTTTCGGCTGCTTTTAAATCCGTTAAAGCTTGCGCAATAGATTTACTTAAATTCAATCTTGCAGTTTGTGTATTGATATTGGCATTGGCTAAATTTATTTTCGCTCTCTTTAAATTAGCATTGGCATTTCTACTATTGAAAATGGGCACATTTAAACTAAATCCCCAATACTGTCCAAAGTTGTCTTGCAATTGACCTTTAAAGGTTTCTCTAGCTAATGAAACATAATTTGAATTAAGGCCTGCACCAAAACTTAAACTAGGAAATAAAATCGCTTTACTAATCGCCACACTTTTAGCTGCAGACTGAAATCTAAAGTCGTAAAGTTTTACATCTGGTAGTTTTTCTGCCGCTGACTGATACACCGAACTAAACTGATACTGCTCGCTTTTATCTAAGGCTGGAATTAGATTTGCTGGCTTTTCAATCTGCATTGCTTCTGCAGGATCTCTATCTAATAACTGCAATAAATTTAGCCTTGCAATAGCTAATTGATTTTCTGCATTGGTTAAATTCAATTGATCTCTTGCTAATTGCGCTTTGCTTTCTAATAAATCTCCTTGAGTACTATTTCCAACTTCAAAGTTTTTGTTCGCCCTTTCGAATTGTTGTAAACTTATTTTTAATTGTTCTTGCGAAACAAGTATGAGGTCTTGATTATACAATACATTTAAATAATAATTAATGACGGTTAGCGTAATATCGTTTTTGATTTTAGCTAAACTCGCTACCTCAGCAGCTAAATCGAAAGTCTGCGCTTGGTAATTATAGACCTTTTGTCCGGCACCAAAAATAGTGACTTGCGAATTAATACCTGTTGAGAAAGAGCTAAAGCTTTGGAATTCTGACGAACTTGTAACTGGATTAACAGACAAACCATAGTTTTTTGAATTAGATGCGCTTGCATTAAAAGATGGCAATAGCGCATTTTTGCTTTGGGCTAAATCGATCGATGCTAAATCAACATTCAACTTATATTGCTTGATGGTTAAATTATTTTCCAGTGCATAACTAATGCAATTTTCTAAAGACCAAACTTGGCTTTGGGCTTGCAATTGGGTAAAGCCTAATCCAAAACAGGAAGTCCATAAGAGTAATATCGTTTTTTTCATATTTCAGAAACAAAAATATAATTTGAACTGCAAAAATATAGTAATTTAGCTCCATATCCTTAATAAATTGCTAAATTACCGTAACATTTTTTTTACTTGATGTACCTCAGCAAAACACCCAAATTACTGAAAGCATTATATCCCAATCTTATTTGGGATTATCGCACGCATAAAGGGGTGGTATATTTGACTTTTGATGATGGCCCAATTCCCGAAGTAACACCCTATGTTTTGGAAGTGCTAGCTAAATACCAAATCAAAGCGACATTTTTTTGTATTGGGGATAATGTTCAAAAACACCCTGGCGTTTTTGAAGAAATAATAAAAGCTGGACACACTATTGGAAACCATACGTTTAACCATTTAAATGGTTGGAAAACAGATAAAAACAATTATCACCAGAAT
>JBILIO010000095.1:0-7093 GCA_044349915.1 Sphingobacteriales bacterium
CTGTTGGGCTAATTATTTTTGATTCATTTTTAATAAAAGAAAGGGTGTTTTCTTTTTGGTAAATATATAAATAGGTAAACCCGATAATTAATACACTGCTGAAAATATATTTTGAATTGAGGTAAGGAGTTTTAAATTTTCCGCGTTGCACATTTGGGTCATTTTGCAATTTTAGTACACCAGCACAAACCAATACAAAGGCAAACAAAGTGCCGATGCTGCAAAGGTCTGTCACGATGGTTAAGTTCATAAACAATGATGGAATAGCCACCACAAAGCCTGTTACAATGGTTGCAAAAGAAGGTGTTTTATAGACAGGATGAATTTTCGAAAAAGCTTTTGGTAATAAACCATCACGGCTCATGCTCATCCAAATGCGGGGTTGACCCATTTGAAAAACCAAGAGTACACTGGCCATGGCAATAATTGCAGACACGGCAATAATTCCAGAAAGCCATTTCAGATTTAATTTTTCAAATACAAATGCCAATGGATCGCCAACAGCCAAAGATTTATAATTGACCATGCCTGTTAATACTAAAGCAATGGCTATATATAAAATGGTGCAAATAATAATTGCCCACATCATACTCTTTGGTAAATCTCTTTGTGGATTTTTGCATTCTTCTGCTGTAGTAGATATGGCGTCAAATCCAATGTAAGCAAAGAACACAGCCGAAACACCTTTTAATATTCCACTAATACCGTTTGGCGCAAATGGATTCCAATTTTTTGTATCAACATAAAAGACGCCAACGGCTATTACTAATAAGATGATGGCCAATTTTATAATCACCATCACATTGCTTGCATTGCGAGATTCTTTCATGCCTCGGTAAACCAACCAGGTAATAAAGGTGATGATAAATAATGCGGGAATATCTAGTACTATATGAAAGCCAAAAAGGGTAGGACTTAAATTAAATGCTTGATAAGCATTTTGAAGCATAGGATCGATACTAGTAAAATCTTTTCCACTTTGCATGAGTTTATTTACCACAACAAATCCTTTACTGGCACTCAGGTAATCCATCGTCATCCATTGTGGTAAATGGAAACCCATGCTTCCTAAAAAGCCTGTAAAATAATCAGACCAGGAAATAGCAACGGTAATATTACCAATAGCATATTCCATAATCAAAGACCAACCAATAATCCATGCAACAATTTCGCCAAATGCTACATAGCTATAAGTGTATGCACTTCCCGAAACGGGAACCATAGAAGCAAATTCTGCATAAGCAAAGGCTGCAAATCCGCAGGCAATTGCCGTAAATAAAAATAAATAGATAACTGCAGGACCGCCATCTGCACTGGCTTTGCCAATGGTGCTAAAAATTCCGGCGCCAACAATGGCTGCTATTCCAAATGCTGTTAAATCTCTAACACCTAAAGTTTTATTTAATGATTGATGTCCATCAGACAATTCCTTGTTTTTTATTTCTTGAAGGATGCCAGCAACCGACTTTTTTCTAAAAAGATTTTTCAAGATCAATGGATTTTTAAGAGGGATAAATTATTTCTTCGGTTTTTTGAATGCGTAATACTGAGCTGGTTTATGTAAAACACCTTTTTGTTTTTCATCCAGGGTAATCAGGTATTCGTTGTTCTTGATAGATTTTCTGAAATTTCTTTTATCGAGTTCTTTGTTTTGAATTACTTCGTAAAGATTTTGCAATTGACTTAAAGTAAATTTATTCGGCAGCAATTCTCGACCAACTAAGTGTTGTTCGGGATGTTCTCGAATAATATCGAGTGCTTTGCTAACAATCGTATTATGGTCGAAAGCCAATTTTGGAATTTTTTTAATGCTTCTCCAAGTAGTTTGTTCTGCAAAATAGCCAGCAGAAGGATTAATTTGATCTATGCGTACCAATGCCAAATAAGCTACAGTAATTACCCTCGCTAAGGGATCTTTTCTTCTGGTGCTTAACCAATCGGCATCTTTAGGGTCTTTCACCCTTTCTGGGTGGCCAAAGGTGTAAAATTGCTCTAAAAATAGCCCTTTCACATTCACTAAATCTTCTAGAATACGAGCCGCAGCTTCGTCCAAGCTTTCTTCTTCTTTGATCAAATCGCCTGGAATGGCGTATTGTGGCTTGAATAGCTCCGCGGTGTTGGGCGCTGGTCCTTTTTGTTTGATTAAAAGTACTTGAAGCTTATTTTCTACTTCGTTATAACCTAACACTACACAATCTACCGAAACATAGTTATTGTAATTCAGAAATTTATCCTTCATATTCAAATTTCGTATAAAAATACTTATTGTATTTTGTACAATAAGTGATAAATTGCAATTTTTAGAATTATCTTAATTTAAACGTAAACATAACTAATTTTTTATAATATTATAAATATGTATTTAATAGCAGAAAGCGGTTCGACAAAATGTGATTGGATGTTGGTTGATCAACAAGGGAATTATATGGATTTGTACAAAACCATTGGTTTTAATCCCTTTTTTCATAACAAAGAATTTATTTGCAATGAGTTAAATGAAGAGAAAGGTTTAATGCATGTTGCACCAAAGGTAACAAGAGTTTATTTTTATGGAGCAGGATGTTCGAGTGATCATTATACCGGTATTGTAAAATCTGCTTTAACAGTTATTTTTCCAAACGCAGAAATAGTAGTAGACCACGATATGTTGTCTGCTGCATTTTCTACCTACGATGGCGAGCCTTGTATTACTTCAATTATTGGTACAGGATCTAACTCTTGTTATTTTGATGGAGCGGTAGTAACAGAAGAGGTGCCAGCGCTTGGTTATATTTTAGGTGATGAAGGAAGCGGAAGTTATTTTGGAAAAAAATTATTAACGGCATTTTTATATAAAAAATTACCAGCAAATATTGCAAACGATTTAGAGAAAGAGTTTAATATTTCGAAAGCCATGATTTTCGAGAATGTTTACGAAAAGCCTAACGCAAACGTTTACCTAGCAAGCTTTACAAGATTTATCGGAAAATACAAAGAAGAACCTTTTGTAAAAGAGATGTTGATTCAGGGTATGCGTGATTTTCTTATTAATCATGTATGTTGTTTTGAAAACTATAAAGAATTACCGGTTCATTTTATTGGTTCGGTTGCATTTCATTTTCAAGATGAATTAGCTATAGCAGCTAAAGAATTGGACGTAAAAATGGGTAGAATTATTAAACAACCCATTAAGAATTTAGTAGATTACCATATTCAATATATTTTTCCAAAAGTATCCTAATGCTAAAGGCTTGTATTTTTGATTTAGACGGTGTCTTAGTAGATACCGCTAAATATCATTTTATTGCATGGCAACGATTGGCCAATCAGTTAAATATTGAATTTACCGAATCCGATAACGAACAATTAAAAGGATTGAGCAGAGATGCTTCTATAACTTATATTTTAAATAAAGGAAACATTTTGTTGTCGGAACAAGACAAACAAAATTACATGGCTCAAAAAAACGAGTGGTATTTAACGCTTGTCAATACCATGGACGAAACGGAATCCTTAGCCAATGCCAAAGAGTTATTGATTAACTTAAAACAGCACAATGTGCTTATAGCACTTGGATCTGCAAGCAAAAATGCTAGGCTTATACTAGAGAAGACTGGTTTGCTTAGTTATTTTGATAGTATCGTTGATGGCACCAGAACTTCGAAATCAAAACCAGATCCAGAAGTTTTTTTAACAGCAGCAAAAGATTTAAATATTAACCCAAATGAGGCAATTGTTTTTGAAGATGCAATTAGTGGAATTCAAGCTGCAAACGATGGCGGATTTTTATCTTTAGGAATAGGTTCGGCTCAAATTTTAACGCAAGCCGTTTGGGTATATCAAGATTTAACAAGCTTAAATTTTCAAGCACTAGCAAGTTTATACAACAGTAAAAATTAATCAGGATGAAAAAATATTTTTCTGAAAATGAATGGCAAATTATTGAAAATGGATTTGATCCTGCGTTTCACGAATCGGCCGAAAGTATTTTTAGTATAGGTAATGGAAAGATGGGCCAGAGAGGCATGTTCGAAGAGCAGTACTCGGGCAAATCGCTGCTGGGCTCTTATGTTGCGGGTGTTTATTATCCAGATAAAACCAGAGTGGGTTGGTGGAAAAATGGTTACCCCGAATATTTTGCAAAAGTATTGAACAGCCCAAATTGGATTGGGATGAATATTTTAATAGATGACGAAGTACTAGATTTAGCAAAAGTAAAAGTGTCCAACTTTAAACGCGTGTTGGATATGCAAAATGGATTATTGCAAAGAAGTTTCCAAGCAGCGTTCTCGGGGGGTAAACAGATAGCCGTAAATGTAGAAAGATTCGTAAGCTGTACACACGATGAAATGGCTTGTATTAGATATCAAATCAAACCCATTAATTTTTCGGGTAAATTAACTTGGTCGAATTTTGTAGACGGATTAGTTAAAAATATGGATTCGAATTACGATGAAATATTTTGGGATAGGGTGGCAGAGGTAGCAGAAGCAAAGCATTTAGCCATTCAGGTAAAAACTAAGAAATTAGATTTTAGTGTAGCAGCAGGATTCGAAATAAACTGTTTCGAAGATCAAGAATTACAGCAAGAAATAAAAACGACATCGAAACCTTGGCATGCAAATGCAGATTGGCAAATTAACATGCAAGAAGGTAAAACGTATACCGTTGAAAAATTTGTTTCCGTTGTTTCTAGTTTAAATTACGATGCTGCAAATTTATTTTCAGCATGTAAAAGCAATACAAATCAAGCCATTCAATTAGGTTACGATGCACTACGCACATTACAAATAAATTATTGGCAAAAGCTTTGGTCAAATTGTGATATAAAAATTGAAGGAGATATTGCCGCCCAACAAGGCATTCGATTTAATATTTTTCAGTTAAGCCAAACTTATACTGGTGTCGATGAACGCTTGAACATTGGTCCAAAAGGATTTACCGGAGAGAAATACGGAGGTTCTACTTATTGGGATACAGAAGCCTATTGCATTCCTTTTTATTTGGGTACAAGTGATCCAAAAATCTCCAAACAATTATTAAACTATAGGTATAAGCAATTGCCTAAGGCAATTGAGAATGCAGCCAAACTTGGATTTGTAAAGGGAGCTGCATTGTATCCAATGGTAACCATGAATGGCGAGGAATGTCATAACGAATGGGAAATTACTTTTGAAGAAATTCATCGTAATGGAGCAATAGCTTATGCTATTTATAATTACGAAAATTATACAGACGATAAATCATATCGTGCCGAAGGTGGTGCAGAAGTATTAACAGGTATTGCAAGATTTTGGGCCCAAAGAATTACTTGGTCTGAAAATAAAAAGCAATATGTGATGCTTGGCGTAACTGGGCCAAACGAATACGAAAACAACATCAATAACAATTGGTATACCAATTACATTGCTTGTTGGTGTTTAAAGTTTACTGCTCAGGTATTAACAGAATGGAAACAGAGTGATGCTACTGCATACGAAAGTTTTGTGGCTAAGGTTGCATTCGACGAAACTACAGAGTTAGCTAAATGGAAGCATATTTTTGATAATATGTTTTTTCCTTATGATGAAAATGCAAATGTGTTTTTACAGCAAGAAGGATATATGGATAAAGAGCAATTGCTTGTAAGCGATTTAAATCCTGCTGAGCGTCCAATCAATCAACATTGGAGTTGGGATAGAATTTTGCGTTCTTGTTTTATTAAACAAGCAGATGTATTGCAAGGATTATTTTTATTTGAAGATCATTTTGATTTGGCCACTTTGAAAAATAACTTTGATTTTTATGAACCTAGAACAGTTCATGAATCATCTTTATCGCCCTGTATCCATGTGATTCAAGCAGCAAAATTAGGTTATCAAGAAAAAGCATACGAATTGTATTTACGAACTGCTAGATTAGACCTAGACGATTATAACCACGAAGTGCACGAAGGTTTACATATTACGAGTATGGCCGGCACTTGGATGGCTGTGGTAATGGGTTTTGGTGGCATGCGCGTAATCGATGGCTTACTGAGTTTTGCACCCATGCTGCCTAAACAATGGAAAGGTTTTTCGTTTACCATTTGTTTTAAAGGCGCAGTTATTAAAGTGCAAGTGCAAGATCAAAAAGTTGATTTAGTTTTGGTAACAGGTAATCCAATTACTGTGCAGTTATTTAACGAAAAAATTCAATTAAATTAATTTTAATAAAATGAAATCACTCAAATTAGGATTCATTGGGTTATTGTTTTTTGCGCAAAATACATTTGCGCAAAATGCGATTGTTGGATTGGCTAGCCCAATTCAATTACAACCTGACAGCACGCTTGTTTTGATTTCGGATTATTTTCCATTTCAATCAACAATCGATTCGGTTAAACTTTTTGATGGATTACAGATTGGATATCTTTCTAAGGATTCCATTATTATTAAAGGAAATTTAACCAATTTATATAGCACATTAGCGGTATACATTGCCCAAGATAAATATGAAATTTTAATAAGACAATCGGCTAAAAAAAGTTTTAGCATGGACTTTAATTTGCCAATACCTGCAAATGAATTAGCTATTAAAGGTAGTTTTTCGGCATGGGTTGCTTCGGCAAATGGTTTAAAACCAGTTGGTCCAAAGCCAAGCAATCATTGGGTTTGGGAGGCAAAAGGGATAGATCAAGGAACACACCAGTTTAAATTAATTGCCGACGGGAAAGAACTCGATCCTTTGGGTTTAACAACTGTTCCAAATGGTTTGGGTGGAAGCAATGTGCAAATACAAGTTGGTGCTACAAATGTTAATCAGCCTATTATTGCTACTAAAACTTTTGAAAAAAATAATATTATTTTAACGGCTACCAATTGCACACAGGTTTTTTGCTTTTGGCAAAATCAATTAATATATCATGCAACTAAATTAAAGTCTGAAATAAAATTTACCATTCCTGCTTTTGCAAAAGATTTAGATAGAAGCTTTATTAGGGTTTATGCAGCAAACGAAACTGCAGTAAGCAACGATTTAATGATTCCATTAGCTAAAGGGCAGGTGCTAAGCAGTACAGCAGCTCTGGATCGCAGCGATTTACATGCGCAAGTTTTATACTTTTTAATGGTTGATCGTTTTGTAGATGGCGATA
>JBILIO010000096.1:0-7062 GCA_044349915.1 Sphingobacteriales bacterium
AGGGCAATGCGGCAATTGATGAAATGTTTTTACAATCTCAAGTATGGGATACAAAAACTGGGCAAGTTGTTTGGGAAGGTATGGGCGGTGTGGCAGCCTCAAAAAGTTATCCAATTAATGTAGTGGAGCATACCACAGCTAATTTAGCAAAAGTGTTAGCTCAAAATAAAGAAAAAATTTACTTAAGTTACAGTGATATATATATTGTAGCTCCTTGCAAAACTAAAGCAAATATTTATACCCGCCCAACAAGTGAACATAATATTGGAAAACTAATCCAAAGCATATATTTGGGTATGTTTGCTGTATTTGCTTGGTTAATGCTTGTGTTAAAAAAGCATTAAAGGTAGTATTATGTATTAAAATAGAAATGGGGTCTAAAACTCTAAAAAGCTAAAAAACTATTCCCTACTTTTGCTGTTCCTCCAAGAGGAATAAATCAAATGGAACAATCTATTATCAGCATTTCACATTTAGCCAAAAACTATGGAAGTTTTCAAGCGGTTAAGGATGTGAACATCAATGTGCAACAAGGCGATGTGTATGGCATTTTGGGGCCCAATGGCGCTGGCAAAAGTACCACTATTCGTTGCATGTTATCGCTTATTAAACCTTCGGCAGGCAGCATCAGTTTATTTGGTCATAATATTAAAACCCATCGCAAAGAAGCGCTCAGCAAAATTGGTTGCATTGTAGAAAAACCCGACTTTTATAAATACTTATCGGCCGAAACTAATTTGGCCATTTTTGGTAGAATTGCGGGAGCAGATGTGAGCAAAAAAAATCTTCATAAAATGCTTTCTTTTGTAGGCTTACAAGGTAGAGAAAAAGACAAAGTGAGTGGCTTCTCGCATGGTATGAAACAAAGATTGGGCATTGCGCAAACGCTCTTACACGATCCAGATTTAATTGTATTAGACGAACCCACCACCGGGCTCGACCCTCAAGGCATCATCGATATTCGAAATTTAATTTTAAATCTTAAAAATGAATTTCAAAAAACCATAGTTTTGTCATCGCATATTTTATCCGAAATAGAATTAATTGCCAACCGAATGGTGATTATAAATAAAGGCACTTCGCTGGTAGAAGGCAGCGTGCAAGCACTACTCAACCAAGAAGATTTACTCGTTTTATTTGAAGTAGCCGACAGCAAAGCTGCACTCAATATTTTATCTGGCTATAAAAATATGCAGCTTATCGATTCACAGCATTTCGAAATTAGCCTTGGTAAAAATGAAATTCCTGAATGTATAGCTAAGTTACAACAAGCTGGCGTACTGGTTTACGGCGTCGAAACGAAAAGAAAACTAGAAGACTACTTTTTAAAATTAACCAACGCATAATGTTTTTAAATAATACTTACAACGAATTTATAAAGATTGCCGCTAAACCCCGCAGTTACATAAGTATAGCAGCCATTACGCTTTTAGTTGGTATTATATTTTTTGCCATGAAAATAGATGGCCCAGGATATATTTCTTTTATCACAGCATCGTTCGAACAAACCTTGAATTTTCAAGGAAACATTATGAATGGCAATTTAATGGCCTTCATCATTTTGCAAATGTTAATTGTACAAATTCCATTGTTAGTGGCTTTGGTAACCGGCGATTTAATTTCGGGAGAAGCAGCCATGGGAACCATTCGAATGTTATTAACCAAGCCTATTTCTAGAACCAGCATTTTATTATCTAAATACACCGCCGGATTAATTTATACTTTTTTTATTTTAGTTTGGATGGGCTTTTTGTCTGTAGTAGTGGGCAATTGGGTGTTTGGCAATGGCGACTTAATGGTACTCAATAGCGATGGCTTAGTGATTCTTCCGGCAAACGATATTATATGGCGCTTTATGTCGGGCTTTGTGATTGCATTTTTAGCATTGTCTACCGTAGCTACGCTATCTATTATGCTTTCTTGTTTTTCTGATAATTCTATAGGCCCTATTGTAACTACTATGTCGATAATTATTTTATTTACCATTATTGGTACACTAGATGTGCCTGTTTTTGATAACATCAGACCTTATTTGTTTACCACACATATGGCAGCTTGGCGTAGTTTTTTTGAAAACCCACTACCCATTGCATCAATCAAACAATCAATCCTAATTTTACTTGCGCACATAGGTGTGTTTTTAAGTATCGCCATTTATCAATTCAATAAAAAAGATATTTTATCATGAAATTTTTATCAAAAAAATTATACTTCATTTTGTTTTTTGTTTGTTTCGTTCAATTAAACGCGCAGGCAATACCAAGCCCAAACGCTATCCTGCATAGCGTTTACCAGAAAATGATGAAAGTTAAAGATTACAGTGCAGACCTAAAAATTCAATCTGAAATTCCATTAATTAAAATAATGCCCGTAAGTGCAAAGGTGTATTTTAAACAAAAAGATAAGTTTAAAATCATCACAAAAGGCATTGCCATTTTACCTAAACAAGGCTTCAACGATTTAGCAAAAATTATAAAAGACAGCACGAGTTATTTAGCCATTAGCGCCGGTAACGAAAAAATAAATAATAGGCTTACGCAAATTATTCATTTGATTCCTAATAACGATACTAGCGATTTAATTATTGCTAAGTTTTGGGTTGATGTAAATGCAGGTTTAATTTTAAAGTCGCAATTAACCACTAAAAGCAATGGCAACTTGCAAATTAATTATGAATACGACCCCATCGGTAAACCTTATGGACTGCCCCATCACCTAGTGTTTACGGTAGATGTAAAGAAATTTAAAATTCCGAAAGCTTTAGCAGCAGATGTTAATAAAACACAACGCAGCAAAATGCAATCCGAAAGTCAATCAAAAACCGGCAGCATAGACATTCGTTTAACAAACATCCAAATCAACAAAGGTATAGACGATAAGATTTTTAAGAAATAATTGATTTCGTTTTGTAATTTTAAGTTTAATTTGAAAAGAACATGAAAGTATACGGTATTCCAAATTGCAACACAGTTAAAAAATCACTCGACTGGTTAAAGCAACATAAAGTTGAAATTGAATTTCATGATTTTAAAAAACTAGGGGTAACTGCTGCGCAATTAAAAAAATGGATTGAGCTAGTGGGTTGGGAAGCGCTTGTAAATAAAAAAGGAACTACTTGGCGCATGCTCGACGCCGAAACGCAAGCCAGCATTACTTCAGAGAAAAAGGCCATTGCGCTTATGATCGAAAAAACATCGGTAATTAAACGCCCGATTGTAGAAAATGGCAACGAAATTATTTTAGGTTTCGACGAAGAAACTTATCGTACGCAAATCAAAAAGAAATAATGTTGCGCAAAACCATTATTGCATTTTTATTTTTTTGCAGCAGTATTTTTACGCTGCAAGCTCAACAATTGCAAGCTCAACAATTTAAAGCCGGCGACCTCCTATTTCAAGACTTAAAATGTGGCCCTTTATGTGATGCGATTGATGCCGTAACCAAAGGCTACCAAGGCAAAGATTTTTCTCACGTAGGCATGGTGGTGAATTACCAAAACCAATTAGGGGTGATCGAAGCCATTGGCAGCAAGGTGCAATTTACGAGCCTAAACATATTTTTAGGCAGAAGCCTCGATGCAACTGGAAAACCACTTGTTGTTGCGGCAAGACTCAAAAAAAAATATACTCAAAGCATTGCAAAAGCCTGTGAATTGGCTATTGCAAGCCTCGGCACACCCTACGATGATCGATTTTTACCCAATAACGATTCGCTTTATTGCTCCGAACTCATCTATGCGGTTTACCTCAATCAAGCTAGTGCAAAGCCCTTATTTAAGTTAGCTCCTATGACTTATAAACAACCCGGCAGTAAAGCCTTTTTCCCAGCCTGGGAGCAATATTATGCCAATTTAAAAAGCCCTATTCCGGAAGCTAAAATGGGCTTAAACCCAGGCCTAATCTCGCGTTCTGGCAAAATCAAAATTATTTACCAATACGGTACCTGGCTGCAATAAAGCTGTTACGCAACACTAATATTGCCTTTTCATGCGTTTTTGATTAAGAAATGTGGAAATCTCCTTGCCTAATTTTGAAGGTTTTGCGTTCGAAAATAATAGATTTGTTTTAATCCATTTGACAAGTATTTATGATGAGAAGAACAGTTATTGCAGCAGCCCTCAGCTTACTTTTAGTTCAAAATAACTATGCGCAACAAAGCGCCAAAAATACCGACCCCGATAAAATTTATAAAGAAGCGCTCAATTTATACGACAACAGAAAATTTGTTGCCGCTCATAAATTGTTTGAATCTGTTGCGACCAGCATCGATCAACAAAAAAATGAGCAAGACAGCAAAGATATTTCACTGCTCAGAATCAATGCAGAATTTTATGCTGCAGTCTGCGGGCTCGAATTATACAATGACAATGCCGTTAATTTATTATTGCATTTTGTTACGCATTACCCCGAAAATCCTAATGCTAAACTCGCTTCCTTCGAATTAGGTAATTTTTATTATCGCCAGGCTAATTACCCTCAAGCTATTGATTGGTATAACAAAACCGACCCAAGTACTTTTTCTGCTAACCAACGTTTAGAATATCATTTTAGAAATGGCTATGCTTTATTTCAAGAAAAAAAATTCGATAAAGCGATTGTAAATTTAAAACGCGTTAAAAGCAATACCTCTAAATACGTTTACCCTGCTACTTATTACGAAGGCTTAGCTTATTACGAAATAAAAAAATACAAAGAGGCTTTGGCAAGTTTAAGTAAGCTTAAAGATTCTAAAACCTACGCCGAAGTAATTCCTTATACCATTATTAAAATCAATTACGATTTAAAAAGCTATGAAGAATTACTGAGCTACACTGCTGGAATTTTAAATGTTCCTAAACTAAAAAACGAAAGAGAAATTTTAGTACTTGCAGGATCTAGTGCAATTTTTGCTAAAAAATTCGAACTCGCTATTAACTATTACGAACAAGCACGAAAAAAACAAGCGCTAAACGACCAAGAAAGTTATGAGTTAGCGAATGCTTATTTTCAAGCGGGTAAATTTGCAGAAAGCATAAAAACTACCGAGCTAATTGCAGAAAGAAAAAATATTTATAGCCAATATGCCTTGTATTTAATGGGCCATAGCTATATCGGCATCAACGACAAGCAATCGGCGCGCAATGCCTTTTGGAAATCGGGCAGGTTGCCTTTCGAAAATAATGTAAAGGAAGAAGCCAATTTTAACTACGGTAAATTGTCTTACGAATTGCAATTCAACCAAACTGCCATCGAAACTTTTCAGGCATTTTTAAAGAAATATAAAAAATCGGCACATGTAAACGAAGCTGCATCTTTATTAGGCGAAGCATTGCTTTCGACAAAAAACTATAAAGAAGCCATTGTGATTTTAGAAGGGCTCGAAGAAAAATCGACGGCTTCTAATTTAGCTTTACAAAAAGTGAATTATTTTAGGGGCATCGAACTCATCAATAATAACGAACTCAAAGAAGCCATTGCATTACTCAACAAAGCAAATTTATTAAACGGCGATAAAACTATTTCGGCTAATGCGAATTATTGGAAAGCCGATTGCTATTATCAACTAGCCGATTACGATAATGCCTTGAAATTCTTTTCGCTATATAATCAATCTGCTGCAGCCGCTCCAGACTTAGCCAATTTAGTGAACTACCAATTGGGTTATACTTATTTCAAAAAAGAAGAATATAAATCGGCTTTATTTTATTTTGATAAATTTTTAAAAGGAATAGACAGAGCCAGCGTAATTGATAATAAAAAAGTAAATGATGCCACGCTAAGATTAGCTGATGGTTATTTTGTGATTAAGGATTACGATAAAGCTTTATTCTCTTATAATAAAATTGCGAACGATCACATTGGCGGAACCGACTATGCTTTATTTCAGAAAGGAATTATTTTAGGCTTACAAGGCAAACAAAACGATAAAATTGTAACGCTTAAACAAGTGTTAAATAATTACACTAAATCTGCCTACGCCGACGATGCTACTTTTGAAATTGCGAATAGCTATTTCAGTATGAATAATAATAGCGATGCGACTTTATACTTTAACAATTTAATTCAATTATATCCTAACTCGAGGTATGTAGCCAAAGCACGCTTAAGTTTAGGTTTGATTTATTATAACGAAGAAAAAGACGAATTGGCTTTGAGTAGTTATAAAGCCATCATCGCCGAATACCCAGGCAGCGAAGAAGCGAAAGAAGCTTTACTCGCTATCAAAAATATTTATGTTGATGCAGGTACCGGCGACGATTATTTAAGCTATTTGAAAACTTTGCCATTTGCTTCGGTGAGTGCCAATGCACAAGATTCTATCTCGTACCAAAGCGCCAACACCCGCTATTTAAAAGCCGATTACGAAAATGCGATCAATGGATTCAATTCTTATTTGAGCAAATTTGAAGCGGGTATTTTTAGTACCGAAGCACACGCCAATAGAGCAGAATGTTATTTAAAATTAGCGAAAGAAGATTTGGCTTTGAGCGATTTCAATTATATTATTGAAAACAACAAAACTATTTATTTAGAAAGAGCCTTGTTATACGCAGGTCGTATTGAATTTAAAAATAAAGAATATACCAAGGCCGCTGCCCTATTTGCTAAGCTAGAAGAAGTGGCTGAATACAAAGAGAATTATGCCGAAGCCATTGGTTCTGCCATGCGTGCATACATGAACTTAAACGATACCACAGCCATTGCCACTTATGCAAAGAAAATTATTGCTTACGAAAAATCGGCTTCAGATGATATTAATTTAGCCCATTTATATTTAGGTAAATTATATTACAAACAAAAAAATAACAGTGCTGCAGCCACAGAATTTGAAACGGTAACCAAACAAACCAAAACCGCTGTTGGTGCCGAAGCAAAATTCTATTTAGCGCAAATTTTATTCGACAAAGGACAATACCTCGAAGCACAGCAAGCTTGCTTTGATTTAAGTAACCAAGTGCCTTCTTACGAATATTGGGTAGCCAAAGGCTTTATTTTATTAGCCGATACCTATCACCAATTGGGCAACGATTTTCAAGCCAAGTCTACGCTTCAATCTATTATAGACGAATACGACGGAAAAGAT
>JBILIO010000004.1:0-25679 GCA_044349915.1 Sphingobacteriales bacterium
CATAATTTTAGACATTTTATGGATTTCCCAAATGTAATTCCACAAACGGTTGCCCGGCCAAAACCCTTTCAGCATCCGCTCGTTAAAAAAAGGGTTCAAGTAGCCGATATTATTTTAAAGCAAGATGTATTGTTGCATTTCCCTTATCACTCGTACGACCCTGTTATTGATATGCTGCGCGAAGCGGCCATGGACGATGAGGTGTATAGCATAAAAATAACCGCTTACAGATTAGCCGAAAATTCAAAAGTCATTAACGCCTTAATTAATGCAGCCCGCAATGGTAAACAAGTAATTGTATTCTTGGAATTAAAAGCCAGGTTCGACGAAGAAGCAAACCTAAAGTGGAAGTCGATTATGGAAGAAGAGGGTGTGGTGGTTTTAGTGGGTGTGCCGAATAAAAAAGTACACGCAAAGGTTTGCATCATTCAGAAAAAAGTAAATAACAAAACCATTAAATATGGTTTTATAAGTACGGGTAATTTAAACGAAAAAACAGCTAAGATTTATGCCGATCATTGCTTACTAACTTCGAACCGTTTATTGATGAACGAAGTGAGTAAAATTTTCGATTACCTACTCCATTGGCAAATGGGCGATAAGCCAATTGCGAAAATGAAACACTTGCTGGTTTCGCCTATTAACATGCGGGCTTCGCTTATTGAATTAATTGAAAACGAAATTAAGTTTGCGAAAAAAGGTAAAGCAGCCAAAATCATTATTAAATTAAACTCTTTAAGCGACCTTACTTTACTCGAAAGCTTATACAAAGCAAGCAAACAAGGGGTTGAAGTGCATTTAATTATTAGAGGAATTTTTACTCTTAAAAAAGCAAATGCACAGCTTAATGCCATTAGTATTGTAGACCAATACTTAGAGCATGCAAGGGTGATGATTTTCCAAAATAACGGAAACGAAAAGGTGTATATTTCTAGTGCCGATTGGATGGTTAGAAATTTAGATCATAGAATTGAAGTGGCCACTCCGATTTATGATAAAAAATTAAAGCAAGAACTGATAGACATTATCAATATTCAATTAAAAGACAATCAAAAAGCCCGTATTTTAGATGCAGAGTTATTAAATAAACATGTACCTTTAGTAGGCAGAAAAACGGTAAGATCTCAAGAAGAAACTTATCAGTTTTTAATAAATAAAAAATACTAGTATTGATACTTGCAGCAATAGATATAGGCAGTAACGCGGCGCGAATTTTAGTTTGTGAGGTAATAAAAAATGGCACAGAGGTGCATTTTGAAAAGCTAAACTTATTAAGAATTCCTTTAAGATTAGGCTTCGATGTTTTTACAAAAGGCAGCGTAGGCGCTAAGAAAAAGAAAATGCTTAACAATACCGTTAAAACATTTGATCAATTAATGAAGGTCTATGATGTAGACCATTACATGGCTTGCGCTACCAGTGCTATGCGCGATGCTACCAATGGTCAAGAAATTATCAACGAAATTAAACAAGAAACCGACATAGAAATAGAAATAATTTCGGGGCAATTAGAAGCCGAAATAATTTACGAAAATCATATTGCCGAAATGTTAAACGACAGCACTAGTTATTTATACATTGATGTGGGTGGTGGTAGTACCGAAATTACGCTGTACCATAATTCAAAAGTTAAATTTCAAAAATCATACAACATTGGTACAGTGAGAATTTTAACAGATATGGTTAACGACGATGTGTGGCAAAGATTAAAAATAGATTTAAAAGAAATTGCTAAAAATTATCCGGGCATAGAAGCCATTGGATCTGGTGGTAACATCAATAAAATTTTATCTATTCAGCGAAACGATTCGAAATTAAACTATAAAGAAATTAAACAAATTTATAACGAGCTATCGCCTTTATCTATAGAAGAGCGCATGGACTTATACATTTTAAAGAAAGACCGTGCAGATGTGATTGTGCCTGCATTGTTGATCTATTATAATATTATGAAGTGGGCAAATATAGAAGACATTAATGTGCCCAAAATTGGTTTAGTAGATGGTCTTATCCATCATTTATACGAATTGGTATTAGCCGATTAATTTAGCGTAATAATTTCTTCCGAAAATTTTTGAGATTGGTAGGGTTTGCCATTTATTGTAATTTCTATAGTAAATGGTATTTCGTTTTCCGAAACAGCTAAGGCAAATAAACAGGTTTGATTATTATAAGTTATAAAACTTACGGTTAATAAGGAAGGAATATTTTCGCGACATACCAATGAACCCGTTTCATCTACAAAATAAAATTTTATTTTATTGATTTCATTCCCTACGGCATCTGGCGAATTAATTTGATAAGTAACATGGTCGCCTAGTTTAAAAAACTGCATGCTTTCTTTTGTAGTTTTTTTACTACTAAACAATTTTGCTATTCGTTTTTTAAAATCCATTTATATCCCCTAATCACAATTGTGTTAATTTAAATTTATTAATTTATAGCGTAAATAAAAATTCCATTTCCTACCATCTTGGCAAATAGCTGAAATGCAGTGTTAAATTTTTACTTTTTAGCAAGTGCGAAATTATACAAAATAAGAATGGTTATACCCCATTTGTAATTACTGAAAAACGCAAATTTTTACTAAATACTTTAAAAAAATCTCTGTGCTTATTTGCTATGCTAGCAATAGCAATATGGCTTATTCGAAATAACAATCGCATAAAAAAAGCGCGCTAAATTTTAGCGCGCTTTTAAATTTTAAATGTTTCTAAAACTTACCAAACCTTTACACGTTCTGCTGCAGGTCTAAACATTTTATCGCCTTGCTTAATACCAAATGCCTCGTAAAATTCTGGCATGTTAGTTAAAGGACCATTGGTTCTATACTTACCTGGCGAATGCGGATCTGTTACAATTCGTTGGTTTAAATTTTCGTCGGTAATATTTTGTCTCCAAACTTGTGCCCAACTTAAAAAGAATCTTTGATCTGCAGTAAAGCCGTCAATTTTTTCTGATGATTTGCCTTGTGCCGTGCGCTTAAACGCATCGTATGCAATGTTAATACCACCCACATCGGCAATGTTTTCTCCTAATGTTAATTCGCCATTTACATGTACATTATCTAATACGGTATAAGCTGAATATTGATCTACTAACATTTTTGTTTTTGCTTTAAATTTATTGTTGTCTTGTTCGGTCCACCAGTTTTTTAAATTTCCTTCTTTATCAAATTGACAACCTTGATCGTCGAAACCGTGGGTCATTTCGTGTCCAATAACTGCGCCTATGCCGCCGTAATTAATAGCATCGTCTACACTTGGATCAAAGAATGGAAATTGTAAAATTCCTGCCGGAAATACAATCTCGTTAATGCTTGGATTGTAATATGCATTAATGGTATGCGGCGTCATTCCCCACTCGGTCTTGTCTACTGGCTTGCCGTATTTGTTGATCATTTCTGCGAATGCAAATTCGTTAGCCGCCATAATGTTTTGTACATACGATGCCCTGCTAATAGTTAATTTGCTGTAATCTTTGAACTTATCTGGGTAACCAATTTTCTTAATAAACACAGCTAATTTTTCGATGGCTTGTTGCTTAGTCGAATCGCCCATCCAATCTAATTTTTCGATGCGCTCACGGTAAACAATTTGCATATTATTCACCATTTCTAAACATCTTTTTTTAGCATCTTCTGGAAAATATCTTTTCACATAAACCTCGCCTAATGCCTCGCCTATGCCGCCATTAATATCGCCTAATACTCGCTTCCATCTTGGACGCATTTCTTTTGCACCATTCATTACCGTTCCGTTAAATGCAAAACTTTCTGCAACAAAAGCTTGATTTAAATTTCCAGCAAATCCGCTTACCAAATGCCATCTCAAATAAGTTTTCCAAGCAGCTATTTTTTCTGCACTCAACATATTGTCAAGTACTGTAAAAAACTTAGGTTGGCTCACAATCATTTCGTTTATATTTGTTAAACCTGCTTTGGTAATAACCGTATTCCAATTAATATTTTTGGTAATTTTATTGGCATCCGTTACACTCATTTTGTTATAGGTAGCATAGGGGTCTCGCATTTCTACTCGCGTCATAGAAGCCTGAGCCAACTGGGTTTCTAGGCGAATAATAGTTGCAGCATTTGCTGTTGCACTAGCTTGATCATCGCCCATCATGCCAAACATTTTTACTAAATGAATGCGGAATTGTTTTCTAATTTCTTCCGAACGCGCATCTGTTTGAGTGTAATAATCTCTATCGGGTAAACTCAATCCGCCTTGGTCTGCATATGGAATATAAGCCGAACTAATTTTCATGTCTTGGTAAACATAAAAACTATATAATGCGCTTACTCCTTTTTTCTGTAAGATGGAAATTTCGTTTAATAAATCGTTGGTGTTTTGTATAGCTTGAATAGCAGTTAAATCATTTTGCAATGGGCTTAATCCTGCTTTTTCTATGGCCAACGAATCCATGCCGCTTGCATAAAAATCGCCCACTTTTTGTTCGTTACTTCCTTTTGCTGCTGCAGTATTTGCAGCCGACTCATCTAATAAAACTTTTAATTTTTTATTGGTTTGGTCTTGTAATATACTGAAGGCTCCCCAACGTGTTTCGGTACTCGGAATTGGATTGTTTTTTAACCACAAACCATTTGCGTAAGAATAAAAATCGTCTTGCGGACGAACCGATGTGTCGATATTGGCCACATCAATTGCTATAATTTTTTCTCCTCCTTGGTTAGATTTGCAAGCCGATATGGCCATCACTAAGCCTAAGGAAACTAATAAATAATTGGCTGTTCTTTTCATAATGATAATTTAGACTGCCAATATAGTGATTTTTATAGCCTAGCATAAAGCTCGTTTTTTAGATTTGTTAATATCCTAAATAGGCTATAAATGTTGATTGGGAGCTTTAATTCACGTTTATATACCCAAACATGTTATTTTTCCACACAAAAATGTTGAAAACAATAGTTTTTTGTTATTTTAGCGCATTAATAGCCTGAATTATAAAGAATAGGATTATAAATTTTGACCTTACGCCAAGATTAATGCTGTACAACAGAAAGAAGACTTTTATTTTATTTTTTGCACTACTAACAAGCGTTTTGTTGCTTAATACCGCAAACAATAACGCTTTTGCTCAAGTAGCCACTTTGCAAGAAAATCCCTTTTCAAAAGAAAACTATACCGAAGCAAAGAAATTAGAACGCTTGGTTTACAATACCATTTTACCCTACTTAAAGGGCACTAACTTTTTGGTAGATGTAAAAATTAAATCGCCGCAATTTGTAATGGATTCGGTGGTACCAGTTTTAGACACCACCATGTCTGTCGACTATTTGCCAGGCGTAATGGATGGTTCAAATGTAGTGACCAACGACGAAGGTGTTTACGCTCCTTTTAATATTGGTAGTGGTAAACAAAAAACCGTTTTGGTAGTAATGGATACTTGCTACGATTCTAATGCGCTAGGTTTTATAGATCAGTTAATTAGAAATTCCATTCCTTTAGACGCAGCTAATGGCGACCGATTAATTGTTCAGTCGCAAGTTTTTCCGCCAGCGCCAAATGCCTATCAAGATTTTCAAAAAGCAGGTGCTAATGTTGCCGCTTTAAGTCAAATGCCCCCGCAAATGATGCCGCAACAACAACCACAACAACAGCCCCCTCAAGCATTTCCTCAAAATAGCAAAACAGAGCCAACAGCTGCAGCGGACAAGGGTTTAAGCCTTTCTGATTTTTTACCTTACTTAGCTATTTTGTTAATTATTATGGTGTTTGCCTTTGTATTGCTTTACTTATTGTTAAAGCCGAAGAAAAACACGAAAGCCGAAGAAGCCTTGCAAATATTAAACAATAAAGTGGAACAATTAGAAACGGCTCAAAAAAATCCAGCGGTTAATAATCAAGAAGAAAACTTAGAACAATATGCAAGACTTGCAGAAATGCGCTCTTATGTAACAAAAGAATTTATAAGCAATAAAGCTAAAGTAGCCGACTTGTTTAATAATTGGGTAGAAGAAGACGAACGCAAAGGCTTACAAAAAATTGTCAATATTTTAAAAGCAACCAATCCAAAATTATTGCCTTTTTTAAATTCACATTTATCTAAAGATAATTACAATTATGTAGAAATATCTTTAGACGATACGCCTACTATTGTTCCGGAAGAACAATTGAAACAAATTGAAGAGTTTAAAAAAGAGATTAACACTTTACCCTCTGCACCTAAAACAAAGGAAAGAGATATTTTTCATTTCTTAAATCAATTAAACGAACAACAAATTATGTTCTTAATTAAAGAAGAAAGCGAAGAGCTTGCTGCAATAGTATTGGCGCAATTGCCACCAAAAAGAAGCATGGGAATTATCCGCGATTTTGATAGCACCAAACAGTCTATCATTCTTCAAAAGATGAGCAGCATCAACGATTTGTCGGTTGCGGTATATAAAGAAATTGCATCTTATTTTTCTGCCAAAGCAATGGCCATGAACGATATGAAATATGTAAGCTTAGATGGTTTAAAAACTATCACAGGCTTGTTAGATACTTTGCCAACTGGCGAACAGAAAAAATACATCGACGAATTGGCCGGCTACGATTTAGATTTGGCTAGAAAAATTAAAGAGCGCTTTATTACATTCGAAGAAATTTTTGAGCAAGAAGATGTATTCTTACAACGTGCCTTAGAAGAAGTAGAATCTGTAACTATTGCACGCGCTTTAATTAATGCCGACGAAACAATAGTCGAAAAACTCGTTAATCTACGCCCTAAACGTGAGCAATTATTAATCAAATCAGAAATAGATTACAATAAAGATTTAGCTTTAGAAGAAATCGAAAAAGCTAGAAAAATAATTCTAGATAAACTGAAAGGGAAACTTACTGCATGAAATTAGTTAAACACTTAGTTATACTGCTTATATTATTAAGTACAGAACTTGCATGGTCGCAAAAATACGATGTGCAAAACATGTTGACGGAATACGAAGAACTATTGCTAAATGTAGGCGCGTCGGTTAACGATATTCCTTTTTCTGCCAGAAGAATTGCGCTCTTTGAGGTTACATCGAAATCAGATAAGCCAATTATCATCACACAAAAATTATTGCGCTTACAACTAGAAAACGTTTTGAAGAAAAAAGCCTTTAGTGTAATTTCTGTTCCTGAGTTCGAGAAAAAAATGATTTTAAAAATTGACGGAAACGATTCATTAATTAAAATTGATAACCAAAGTAACATTAGTACCTATAGGCAAAACCCAGATGCATTAGATGCCGTTTGTAAAAAATATGGCGTTCAAAGTTTAGTGGATTGTAGCTTGTTTTTTGACAGCACCAACGGCTTTGTCATGAATATTAGATTTGTGAATGCCATAAGCAGAGAAGTGCTTTGGAACGAAACTTTATATACCCGATTAAAAGAATCTACCTTTAAGGCCCGTAAGCAGTTAAATGTAGGGGTTGCATTTAATGGAATAAATAATTACATCGAAAACAGTAAAATATATATTGTAAAATCGATGTCGACTTCCAATTTTGTGGAATTTATTTACGATCAAAATACTTTGCCAGACAAAAGCGCTTTCTTTGGTTTATATGCAAGACTAAATTATTATAACTTTGAATTTGCTACTACAAACGCTTCTGTAGGTACCATGTTAGGTACAGCCTTAATTCCATCTGCCGGTCTAAGGGGTTCGAAATATTTTGCACCTAAACAAAGGTCGACAAGCTATTGGTTAGAATACCAATACAGTGCAGGCGCTTCTTTCTATAATAATGTATATGTGAATGCCGCAATGGCTTTCAACCTAAACCTTACCAAAAGCTTTGGATTAGGTTTTCAGACTACCTATGGTTTATATCCAGGGGTATATAAAAAAGATAAAGCTTCTGTTACTTTAAATAATTTAAATTACGCGCTTTATTTATCTTATAAATTTTAATTAAAGAGGAAGATGAAATTTTATACCAACACCATTTGTTTTATAGTTGCGTTTATTTTATTTAGCGCTGTGGCTTTGGGCCAAGCTAATCCTTTTCAAAAAGTGGATACCACTAAGGCGCGCTTAAAAATAAAATACAAGAACCAAAACTCTGCAGTAGATTTGGCTTTAGATGTAAATGAACAAGAATTTTATCTAGAATTTAACGGGAAAGATTTACAAAGTAATTTAATGAACCCCGAAGATACGATTGTTAAAAAAGACAAAAAAGCTGCCTTAGCTAAAACAGATAAAGAGCCCATAAAAAAAATCGACGCCAATAAGATGTTGCGTTTTTACCGGTTAGCCCAAGACGCTTATTCGAAAAAAACCTACGACATTTCTTTAGCTTATATAGATAGCTCTATGTTTTACGGCGAATCATCTGATGCGCTAGGTTTAAAAGGCAGTGTGTACTTTACCAAAGGCGAAGTAGAATTAGCTAAGCGCGTTTGGGAGCAAGCTAAAGTAATAGACAAAGATTTTAAAGTTCCTGTTATTAATCAAAAATATATTCGCAAATGAGATTTTCCATCTTATCGTTTTTCTGGATAATTTTTTCTTTAGCTTTATTAATGACCGGTATCCTAGATATCATTGGCATTATACACTTAAAAGAACATTTTCCATATTTATTTATCAACCGATTTTTAGACTTACCCAGTTTCTTAATTGTAATGGGTGGTTTGTTAACCAACGCCTTTATTATTTATCCAAGCAAACTGATGCGTTCGGCTTTTGCTAAGATGAGTGAAACTTTTCATCAATCTGTAAACACGCAAAAAGTTTTACAAAAAGACATTGAATCTATTGTTACTTGGAGTAACGAATACAAAACAAACAGATTAGAGTTTTTGCGCACCATACAAGACAAACAAAAACACGATTTTACTTCTTATTTATTTTCATTAATTAGTACAAACTATTCGATAGACGAAGTAAGGGTAATTGGCGAAACCAGTATAGACGAAAATTATTCGAACAGTCATAAAGTTTCGGAAGTATTAAAAAACATGGGCAACTCTGGTCCAGCTTTTGGTATGTTTGGTACCCTATTTGGATTAGTTTATATGCTTTCGAGCTTAGACGATCCTTCTAAAATTGGACCAGGTTTAGCAACCGGTTTATTGGTTACTTTATATGGTGTAACATTTACCCATTTATTCTTTTACCCGGTTTCTAAAAAAATTATGTTGAATGCCGATTATAACAAAATTCGCGAAGAGTTAATATTAGAAGGCGTGCAACTTATTGCAGAAAACAAATCACCGCTATTTATCAAGGATAAATTACAGACCTATTTAGATCGCTCGTATACTATCAAGCAATTAAAAGCTGAGAATAAAAAGTAAGCGGAATGGCCAGAAAAAAAATTCATTTCGAAGAAGAAAATGAGAATTGGCTGATTACTTATGCCGATACCATTACTAATTTATTGGCCTTTTTCGTATTGATTGTTTCTGTATCTACTATCGACCAAACCGCTTGGTCCGAAGTAAACAATTCGGTAAAAGAAAAACTAAATCAAAAAGAAGTAAAATCTACTTTAGCGCAAATTAAAGAAACACTCGATTCTGTTTTAATGACAGAAAAAGCAGATAGTTTAGTAGATATCAAATTAGATGCCGATGGTATTAAAATGAATGTTCTGAGCAAGGGTATGTTTAATTCAGGCGAAGCAGATTTACTAGACGACGGTAAAAGTGTAGTTGATAGAGTGGTGAGCGCCATTACCAGTTCTGATATTAAAAATTTTAAAATTGATGTGGAAGGTCATACAGATGATGTGCCTATTTCAAACGATTTCTATAAATCCAACTGGGAGCTGAGTACTTCTAGGGCTTCTCATACTATTCAATATTTAATTGACAAAGGTGTTGAACCAGCAAGGCTAAAGGCTTCTGGATATGGCGACACTAAGCCTATTAAGCCCAATAAAGATGCTATTGGTAAGCCAATAGATAAGAACAGGGCTTTCAACAGAAGAGTGGTACTCCGAATTTATTATTAAATATGATTCCATTGGTAAAGAAACTCATTTTATTTTTTGCCTGCTTTTTTATTTCCACTTTTTTGTTTTCGCAAAATAATAGCATCGGAAATAAAACTCATACTTATTTTTCTTGTATAGAAGCCTATCAAAGTTTGACTAAAAAATATGCGAATATTACTTTAGAAAATGTTGGGTTAACTGATGCGGGCTACCCTTTGCAACTAATAAAAATTGCAAATCAAAACACTTCGCTTAACAAGGTTAAAATTTTAATTAACAATGGCATACACCCTGGAGAGCCCGAAGGCATTGACGCCTCGGTTTATTTAGCTGCTGCATTATTAGGCGAAAAAAATACACTTTTTCCAAAGGGATTAAATGAGACCCTCTTAAATAATTGTGAAATTTATATTATTCCTATTTATAATATTGATGGCGCGCTAAATAGAAATTCGAATTCGAGGGCCAATCAGAATGGTCCAGAAGCTTATGGTTTTAGGGCTAACGCTAGAAACTTAGATTTAAATAGAGATTTTATTAAAATGGACACAAGAAATGCCTTTGCATTTGTCGAAATTTTTCAAAAAATTCAGCCACATATTTTTATCGATACGCATACTAGCAATGGTGCAGATTACCAACATGTGCTTACTTATATTGCTACTCAAAAAGATAAACTGAGCAAGCCTTTGTCTGCACTGATGACTGATCAACTCCTTCCTGCCATTGTAAAATCTTTAAACGAAAAAAAATGGAATCCAATTCCTTATGTAAATGCTTGGACAGATAGCCCAGATGCAGGCTGGTCGGGCTTTTACGAAAGCCCTAGATATGCCAGCGGTTATACCACATTGTTTAATTGCATTGGCTTTACAGTAGAAACGCACATGCTAAAACCGTTTGATCAACGCGCTGCTGCTACTGCCGATTTTTTAAAAGCAAGCATCGAAAATTCGGCGCGCTTAAAAACTGATATCATCGCGGCAAAAGAAAAAGCAATTGCATTAGATGCGCAAAAAAAATATTTTCCATTAAACTGGAAAGTAGATTCTAGTAAAAATAGTTTGATTGATTTTAAAGGATATCGCGCAAAACAAAAACCATCGGTGCTTAGTGGTAAAAATCGTTTATACTACGACAGAAAAGAACCTATAAATACTACTGTAAAATATTTAGACAGTTACCAGCCTACAGATTCTGTGGCAAAACCTTTTGCTTATATTATTTCATTTGCTTGGAAAGAAGTAATAGAAAGGTTGCGCGCTAATCATATTAAATTAGAAAGTATTGGGCAAGAGCTGAATAATTTAAAGGTACAGTGTTATTATGTATCGCAGTACCAAACCCTAAACAAACCATACGAAGGACATTATTTGCATTATAATACCAAGCCTGTAAGTAAAGAACAAAAGCTGCATATTTCGGCTAATGATTTTATAGTATATACCGATCAAGTAGGTGTTCGTTTTATAATGGAAACCTTAGAGCCACAAGCCATCGACTCGTATTTTAATTGGAATTTTTTTGATGCCTGTTTAGGACAAAAAGAAGGATACTCGGATTATGTGTTCGAAGATTTAGCAGCCGAAATGTTAAAAACAGATACTGCATTAAATAATTTATTGCAAGCAAAAGTAAAATCAGACCCCGTGTTTGCAAATAATGGTGCGGCACAATTAGATTTTGTTTACCAACATTCTCCCTACTTCGAAAAAAGTTATTTGCGTTATCCTATTTATCGCATCGAAAATAAATCTGATTGCACATGGAAATAATATCGCAAAGCCCAGTAGCTACTGCAGTTTTCCTTTTTATTTTAGCTACTTCTATATATGCATTTTACGCCAACCCCACTTTGTTGCGTAAATTAATGCTTCATCCATTTAGCATTCACCGCAACAGAAAACTATATGGCTTGTTAAGCAGTGGATTTGCTCATGCCGATTGGAATCATTTATTATTTAACAGTTTTACATTCTTCTTTTTTGCATTCGAATTAGAAAGAATAATTGGGCATTGGCAATTTGCGGTTGTGTATTTTGGCGGATTATTTTTAAGTGATATCAGTACCATTATAAAATATAAAAATAATACAGGCTATTATAGTTTAGGCGCTTCGGGCGCTATATCGGCTGTACTTTTTAGCTACATTTTATTTTTACCCTTAACAAAGATTTATCTTTTTATAATACCCATAGGCATTCCAGCCTATATATTTGCAGGCTTGTATTTAAGCTATTGTTATGTAGCGGCTAAAAAAGCAGCAGATCATATCAATCACGACGCGCATTTTTGGGGAGCTTTGGCCGGAGTAGTATTAACTATATTATTGATGCCAAAAGTGATTGCTCATTTTTTGGAGCAAGTATTACGCTAACAAAATCATTACCTGATTTTTTTCTACTTTATCGCCAGCGGTAATTTTTACTGCTTTAATAGTTGCGTCGGCTGGTGCTTTGATACTGTTTTCCATTTTCATGGCTTCTAATACCAAAAGGTTATCTCCTTTTTTAATTACATCGCCATCTTTTACTAAAACCTTCAAAACCAAGCCAGGCATAGGTGCCTTGATGTCGTTTATTTTTTTGGAAGCACCTGCATCAATGCCTAATGATTTTAATAATTCGTCGTATTGGTCTTTCAATACTAAATCATATTTGTTTCCATTTACTTTGATGCATGCCGTTTTACTTGCGGAGTCTAAATGAATTAACTCTGCGTTATAAGATTTTGTACCTATTAAAATACTGAAATGATTGTCTGCAATTTTTTCAAATTGAATATTGGATTCGTTTCCAGTAATGGTTAAATCGTTTTTGCTTCCGTTTAACTCAAAAGTAAATTGATTATTAGCGGTTATGTGAATCATCTTAAAAAACTATTTAGTAAATGCGTATTGTATAATATTTGCGCCCATTTTTAAAGCCTTCTCGCGCGCTTCTTCGGTGTCTGAAGGGTAAGTACCCAAATCTTCCCAGCCATTACCTAAATCGCTTTCGTAATCGTAAAAACAAACCAACCTACCTTGATAAATTAAGCCAAAACCTTGGGCACGTTTGCCATCGTGTTCGTGAATTTTTGGTAAGCCATTCGTAAAGTTAAACTTTTGATGATAAATTGGGTAATTAAATGGCAATTCTACAAATGCTAACTCTGGGAATACTTTTTTCATCGCAGTCCGAATAAATGGATCCATGCCGTAATTATCACAAAAATGCAAAAAACCACCTGCCATCAAATAATTGCGCAGGTTAGTGGCTTCTTGGCTATTAAAAGTAATATTGCCATGTCCGGTCGCAAAAATATATGGATAATTAAATAGTTCGGAAGCGCCCGGTTCTACTATACTTTCTTCTTTCGCAATGTTGGTGTTTAAGTTTTTATTGCAAAATTGAATAAGGTTAGTTAAAGCAGTTCTGCTCGAATACCAATCGCCTCCTCCATTATATTTTAATCTTGCAATTTTAATATCAGATGAATTGGTATTAACAGCAATAAAACTACTGCCGATGTAAAAAACAAACAGGAGCGTTAAAAATAAAATAAAAATGGGCTGCTTTTTCATTTTAATAATTATTTGCAATCACGGTTGCGGCAAGGGCAGCTGTTTCTGTTCTTAACCTGGCATTTCCTAAAGAAACTACTTGAAATTGTTGCGCGGTTGCAGCCAGTATTTCTTTAGGAGAAAAATCGCCTTCGGGGCCAATGAGAATTAAATTAGATAAGGGCTGTTGTTTGATCTGTAAAGCAAAAGATTGCTTTGTGGCTTCGCCGCAATAGGCAATGTGTTTAGCCATGCCGACTGCAAATGGCTGTGTAATAAATTTCGAAAAGGGCGTAAGCTCGTGCAATACTGGATGATAGGCTTTTAAGCTTTGCTTCATAGCCGACTCTATAATTTTATTGAGTCGTTCTACTTTAATATCTTTTCTTTCAGAATGATCGCATAAAATTGGCGTGATTTCGTCGATGCCAATTTCGGTTGCTTTTTCTAAAAACCATTCTAGTCTTTCTATGTTTTTAGTTGGAGCAATGGCTACATGTAAATAATTGCTGCGCTTTTCGTATTCTCGTGTAACGTCCAACACTTGCACAGTACAGCGCTTTGGATGCGCTTCAATTATTTTAGTTTCGAAAAAGCCACCTACGCCATCTACTAAATGAATAAGGTCGCCTTCTGTTAATCGCAATACACGATTACAATGTTTACTTTCTTCTTCGTTTAAAGTAAAAATGTCTGCATTAATTGTGGGTGTGTAGAATAAATGCATGGGCAATATTAATTTTCTGCTTGGTTTGCTTTAGGCAATAGTATCATTTTTACAGATTCAATATTGTTTTTTCTTTTTTGAATAATAGTAAAATGATAGCCTTCAAATTCAATCTCCTCGCCTATTTCGGGGATTTTATCAAAAATAACATTCATCAAGCCAGCTACCGAATCGTACTCGTCATGTTCGGGTAAAGGAATGGGGATGAATTCATTTACATCGCTAATAGCAGAATGTGCATCTATAATAAATTCTGTTTCGCTAAGGCTAATTACTTTTGGTTTTTCTTCGTCGTACTCGTCTTGAATTTCGCCAACTAGTTCTTCGATGATATCTTCCATAGTTACCAAGCCGGCCGTTCCACCAAACTCATCTAAGACAATGGCAATGTGTGGATTTTTTTTCTTGCGCATTTCAGAAAGTAAATCTGCAATTTTTTTAGACTCCGGAATAAAATAAACCGGACGAATCATATCGCTCAAAGAAACCGTTTGATCTTTCAGTTCTTTCATTAATAAATCTTTGACGTGTATAAATCCAATGATTTCGTCTATGTTGCCTTTATAAACTGGCATACGCGTATAGCCTTCGTTAATAACTGCACTTACAAACTCTGCATATGGACTGTCAATATTGATGGCTAAAATTGCGGTACGGGGTACCATAATTTTTTTAACGGTGCGGTCGTTAAAATCAAAAACGTTTTTAATTAATTCATGTTCCGATGAATCTAAGGCGCCACTTTCTTTCCCTTGATCTAATAATAATTGTAATTCTTCGGAAGTATGTACTTCGTGTCCATGAATTGCAGAAACACCCATTTTCTTTAAAATAATATTAGCAAGCCCGTTAAGCACCCAAATAAAAGGTCTAAAAATATAATAGAAAATATTTAAAGGAATGGCTAATGCAAATGTGGTGGTTACCGGTCTTTGTATGGCAATTGATTTTGGCGCTAGTTCTCCAAATACAATATGTAAAATGGTAATGGTTCCAAATGCAACAGGAAGTGCTATTTGATGTGCTAGCTCGGGCGAAATAGCAATGCCAAATAACGAAAGGGCTGCTAAAATAACTTCTGTTACTACCGATTCGCCTATCCAACCCAAACCTAAAGAAGCCAAAGTAATACCCAATTGCGTGGCAGATAAATAACCGTCTAAGTTTTGCAAAATATGCTTTGCAATTTTTGCGCTTTGATTTCCAGTTTTAGCTTTGATCTCTACTTGAGAGTAGCGCACTTTAACAATAGCGAATTCTGCGGCAACAAAAAAGCCGTTGAGCACTACTAATAAAAGTGTAAGAAAAATGTCGAATAACATAGGTTATGGTTAAATCAAATCAATTATTTGATCGATTATTGGCTCTTTTTTGTTTGAGGAAAGTTAAAACAACAGGTATCATGCTAATTAAAATAATTAAGACAACAACATATTCTAATTTCTTCTGAATGTCTGGAAAGGCCCTGCCTAAGAAGTATCCAGCCAATATCATTGAAAAAACCCAAGCAATACAACCAATAATATTATACCAAACAAACTTTTTAAAATCTAACGCTACTACGCCTGCCATAATGGGTACAAAAGTTCTTACAATTGGAATAAACCTAGCCATTATAATGGCAGAGCCTCCATGTTTATCGTAAAAATCTCTAGCATAAATGGCGTGCTTTTTCTTAAAGAAAAAAGAATCGTCTCTGCTAAAAATAACTGGCCCTGTTTTTTTACCAAAATAATAGCCGACAAAATTTCCGAGTATTCCTGCAATCGAAACACTTATTAAAAGCGTAATAATGTGTACATCAAAAATGGGTGTGCCACACAACAAGCCCGCAACAAACAATAAAGAATCGCCGGGTAAAAAGAAACCGAAAAATAAACCTGTTTCGGCAAATACTACAAAAAGCAATAGTGACAAGCCCCCATAATGTATGATGCTTTGCGGGTGCAATAGGGTCTTGACAAATTCAATCACGTTTTCCATAGTAGTATTTATTCCGAAAAATAAGGAATTTAAAATAAGGATGATAATATTGAAGGGAAAATACCCAGAATAATAGTTGCCATGGTGGTGATAAATAACACCAATGCCATATTTCCTCTAGCTTCGATTGGGCTGTTGTCTAAGCTTTGTTTCATATACATGGCAATAATCACTTTAAAATAATACCAAATTCCAATAACCGCATTAACAATTGCCAACAATACTAAGACATAATAATTTTGCGCCATGGCATTGGTAAAGATGTAAAACTTACCAAAGAAGCCTGCAGTTAAAGGTATTCCAGCCAAAGAACACATGGCAATAGTTAATGCCAATGCCATGCCAGGGTTTCTTTTACCTAAACCATTGAATGCTTCGAAACTATCAGACTTTACAATTTCTTTTACTTTAATAAAAATAGCAAATGCAGTAATAGAGGCAATTGAATAAGCGCTCGCATATAAGAAAATTGCTTTGCTAGAATTTGGACCAATAGCTAATATAGCTAACAACATATAACCTGCATGTGATATACTAGAATAAGCCAACATGCGCTTAAACGAATGTTGTTTTAATGCTGATAGATTTCCAATGCTAATGGTTAACAAGGCAATGATCCAAAGTGTAGGCGTTAAATAGGTTGCTAATGAAGCAAAGCAGGTAATAAATAAACGAATGAATGCTGCAAAGCTTGCGGTTTTAACAACCGTAGACATAAATAATGTAATTAATGAAGGTGCGCCTTCGTAAACATCTGGTGCCCAAAAATGAAATGGTGCAGCAGAAATTTTGAATAACATGCCTACTAAAATAAATAAGATGCCTGTATAAAATAGCGGTGCAATTACGCCATTGCTCATGCCTACAGCGGATGCTATTTGATCTAAGTTAAACGTGCCCGTAAATCCATATATCAAAGCAATACCGAACATTAAAAATGCAGTAGCAAACGAGCCCATTAAAAAATATTTCAAAGCAGCTTCGTTCGATGCTAAATCTTTTTTACGAATACCCGCTAATGCATACATACTGATGGACATAATTTCAATGCCAATAAATAACATGGTTAAGTTTTGAAACGACACCATGCACAATACGCCAACCAATGCAAATAAAATAAGTGCTAAATACTCTGCAACATCGTTGCTAATTTTTTCGAAATACCCTTTTGATAAAATAATAATAAGAATAGTTGTAATAATGGTAAGGCTCGAAAAAACAATAGAAAAATTATCAAACAAAACCATTTGATTGAAATAATACAAATTGGTATTCCAAGTAGCAATTTGCGAAGCCAAGGCGCCTAAAAGCCCTATAACTGCTACAGGTAAAAGAGCTGATGCTTTTTTGTAAACACCTAAAAATAGCAGCACAACTGCAAGTATGGTGATGATAATTATACTGTTCATTTATAAAAATTTTAAATTTATTTAGTCAATTAAACTAACTTTGAATTTACAATAGAAATTAAATTTTGAATAGCTGCATCCGAAATGCTTAAAATAGTATTTGGCATAACTCCCATTACTACTACTAAAAGTGCAACGATATATAAAATCGTTTTTTCGTTTCCTTGTATATCTTTAAAGGAATTAGTTAAGTTATTTGCTTCGCCTAACATTACTCTTTGGTACATTCTTAACATATACACTGCACCTAAAATAATGGTTAAGCCAGCAAATGTGGTGGCAATAGCACTATATTGATACAAGCCCATTAACAACAAGAACTCGCCTACAAAGCCATTGGTTAAAGGCAATGCAATAGATCCCATCATAATAATAGTGAAGGTGATGGCAAGCTTAGGTGCCGAATGCACAATGCCGCCTAATAAATTCATTTGTCTGGTATCGGTACGCAATTCGATGATATAAATGATATAAAACAAAGCGAAAACATTCACGCCGTGACTTAGCATTTGAATCATGGCACCTTGTAAGGCTTGTGCATTAAACACAAATACGCCTGCAGCTATTAAGCCCACATGGGCAATAGATGAGTAGGCAATTAATCTTTTTAAATCTTTTTGATTGAAGGCGATTAAAGATGCGTAGACAATTCCAATAACCGATAAAGTAATCGCTAACCACGACCACTCTTGAAATCCTTGCGGCACAATTGGAATCATCCATCTAATAACACCATAAACACCCATCTTTAACATAATTCCCGAAAGTAGCATTGTTGCTGGCGTTGGCGCTTCTGTATAAGTGTCTGGTTGCCATGTATGGAATGGGAAAACCGGCATTTTAATGGCAAAGGCAATAAAGAAAGCCCAAAATAAATAGCCTTGTGCCGAGTTATTTAAAACAGTTTGATAGAACACATTGATATCGAAGGAATGTGTTCCAGGAGTTTGTAAATAAATATATATAATAGCAGCTAACATAAGTAAGCTACCTAAAATGGTATACACAAAAAACTTTAAGGTTGCTTGAATTCTTTCTGCACCACCCCAAATTGCTGCAATAAAATAAACCGGAATTAATGCCGCCTCCCAACAAGTGTAAAATAAAAATGCATCTAAGGAAACAAAGACCCCAATTAATCCTGCTTGCATAAACAACATCAATGCATAAAAAGATTTTTCTGCAGTATAAGTTTTGTTAAAGGTAGACAGGATAATCAATGGGAATAAGGCGGTGGTAAGCATAACCATGAGCATACTAATGCCGTCTATGCCTATTTTAAAATGAATACCTAAAGAACTCACCCAAGGGGTGTCTAATAAAAATTGTGTGGTTGCGTCTTTTTGAAAGTTAAGCAATGCAAATAATGCAATCGCTAATTCTACTATCGAAAAAAGCATTGCTGCTCGTTTTGCATCTTTAGTATTTAATACTAACAAAGCCAATGATGCTAAAGCTGGAAATAATAAAAGTAGTAGCGTAATCATTTATCGAATATTAAATAAAAAAGTTTAACAACATGATGAATAAAATACCAAGGACCATGGCAAAAATATAAAATCCGGTATAGCCTGTTTGTAATGTTTTAATTCTTTTAGACCCAGCCAAAGCCAGTCTGCCTGCACCATTCACGAGGCCATCTATGCCAGCTCTTTCTACAATTTGGTGTAAATAAGTTCCCAATTTATTAATTGGATTGGTAATCAATGCGAAGTAAATTTCGTCTAAATAAAATTTGTTATAAGATATTTTTTGCCAAACCGAAAGTGCTTCTTCTTGTGATGGTAATAAATAAACTTTTTTGCTGTAACGAATAAATGCATAATACGCTACGGCTAATACGGCGATTAAAGATCCAATCATGATACCGTATTCTACTGTATGCGATGGAGTAACTACAAACATTTTTGCATCAGCTAAAATAAATACTGGCGCTAAAAATGATTTCAATAAATGGTGTTCAGAAAAAACTTCTGGTAAGCCTAAAAAGCCTGCAAATGTAGCGCATACAGCCAATATGATTAATGGAATAGTCATATTTTTAGGGCTTTCGTGCAGGTGTTTTGCTTGTTCGCTGCTGCCTCTAAACGAACTATAAAAAGTTAAGAACAACATTCTAAACATATAGAAAGCGGTTAATACCGAAGTAATGGCCATTACCGAAAATACGATTGGCGAATAATTAAATGTTGCCGCTAATATTTCGTCTTTCGAAAAGAAACCTGCAAATGGAGGTAAACCCGAAATGGCTAATGTGCCAATTAAAATAGTTAAAAATGTGATGGGTAATGTTTTCTTTAATCCGCCCATGTTACGCATGTCTTGCTCGCCAGACATAGCGTGTATAACACTTCCAGCGCCTAAGAATAATAATGCTTTAAAAAATGCATGGGTCATTAAATGAAAAACGGCGCCTGTAAAAGAGCCTACACCTAAAGCCACAAACATATAACCCAATTGACTCACTGTTGAATAAGCCAAAACTTTTTTAATATCTGTTTGGGTTAAGGCAATAATTGCTGCTACAATTGCGGTAAGCATACCCACAATGGTGATGGTTTGCATAGCAATAGGCGAAAGCACATATAATAAACTAGAGCGTGCAATCATATAGATACCCGCTGTTACCATGGTAGCTGCATGGATTAACGCCGAAACGGGCGTTGGTCCTGCCATTGCATCTGGTAACCATGTATATAAAGGTAGTTGCGCACTCTTACCCATTGCACCTATAAATAATAATAAGGCAATGGCAGTAATGGTTACATCGCCTGTGGTAAATCCAGCCGCTTGTACCATCACCGATTTATAGTTAACGGTACCAAATGTTGTATAAATTAAAAATAAACCTAACAAGAAACCAAGATCGCCAATGCGATTCATGATGAATGCTTTTTTAGCTGCATTGTTATAAGCGGTATTTTTAAACCAAAATCCAATCAATAAATAAGAACACAATCCAACTCCTTCCCAACCAATAAACATAATGGCATAGTTAGATCCTAATACCAATAATAACATAAAAAACACGAATAAATTGAGGTAAGCAAAATACCTTGCAAAGCCCTCATCGTGGTGCATATAGCCAATCGAGTATACATGAATTAAAAATCCTACACCGGTAATGATCAACAACATGATCATCGATAATGGATCTACTAAAAAGGAGAATGGAATTTGCAAACCTGCAACATTTATCCAGCTAAATAAATCGAAGGTGTTTACCTCGCCGTTGGGTGTGCTCAGAAAAATACCCAAACTAATGAGGAACGAAAAGAAAATGGATGCGCTACCTATTATTCCTACCCATGCTTTGGGCATACGCTTATTTGCAATGCCATTGATTAAAAATCCTAGCAATGGAAATAATGGAATTAAGCCTACTAATTTTAACATAATATGATTTGCTGAATGAACCTACCCTTTTAATTTATTTAAAATATTAATGTCGATTGACCTGGTGTTTCTGTAAATCATTACAATGATAGCCAAGCCTACCGCCACTTCTGCGGCAGCTACTGCCATAATAAAAAATACAAATACCTGACCGCTTGCATCGCCTCTATAAGCAGAAAAAGCGGCCAATAAAATATTTACTGCATTCAACATTAATTCGATTGACATAAAAATGACAATCGCATTTCTTCTAACCAATACACCCATTACGCCAATTGTAAATAACAAAGAGGCTAATAAAATATAATGATTAATTGGTACCGCTTGAATTGTTTGTGTTACTGTTCCCATTAGTTAATATCTTTTTTAGCTAATAATACTGCGCCAACCATAGCAGATAATAATAATACCGATGCTATTTCGAATGGCAATAAAAATTCGTTGAATAAAACTTTTCCTAAGTTTTTAACCAATCCAATGTCTGGTTTAATTAATTCGAATGGCACATCGCCTCCGCCTGTTTTTACAATAGCGCCAACCAATGTAAGCATTAATAAACCTGCAGAAATTACCCCCGCAAATTTTAAAAGGCTAGATTTTTGTGGCTCGGTAGCTTGGTTTAAATTTAAAAACATGATAGAGAAAAGTATCAATACCATAATAGCACCCATGTAAACAATAAAGTTTACGATGGCTAAAAACTGTGCGTTTAAAATTAAATACTGACAAGTGATTGCAAAAAATGTCATCACCATATACAATGCACTGTGTATAGGATTTTTTGCGAATACCACTAGTAAAGCAAAAAATAAGGTAATGAACGATAATAAGTAAAATAATGAATGACTCATTGAATATTATTTTATTGAATAATTATTTAATAACTGGTACTGTTAATTTATCCTTACCGAAAATAAACTCATCTCTTATGTATCCTGCTTTAGCAATATCGCCATCTAAATAAATAGCCGCTTTAGGACAAGCCTCTTCGCAGAAACCACAAAAAATACAACGCAACATATTGATTTCGTATACCGAAGCATATTTTTCTTCTCTATACAAATGCTCTTCTCCAGGTTTACGCTCGGCAGCAGTCATGGTAATGGCTTCTGCTGGGCAAGAAAGCGCGCAAAGGCCACATGCAGTGCAACGCTCTGCACCATTTTCGTCTCTTTTTAAAGAGTGTAAGCCCCTAAAATTTTCCGAGAATGATCTTTTTTCTTCCGGATAATAAACAGTAGTTCTTTTTTTGAAGAAATGTTTCATGGTAATGCTTAAGCCATTGATAATTGCTGGAAGGTAAATACGCTCCCAAAAATTCATTTGCTTAGATGCTAAAACTTTTTTTCGATTCGTTAACGAATTCATATTTGTCAATGCTTTTGATTAAAAATATTATTTTCCAAAAATTAAAATGCCTGATCCTGTTAAAGCTATATTTACAATTGCCAATGGAATTAAAACTTTCCATCCTAACTTCATCAGTTGATCATAACGGAAACGGGGTACCGTCCATCTCACCCAAATAAAGAAAAATATAAACAATAATATTTTAGTGAAAAAGACTGCAACGCCTATTAATGCTGCAACATTTGGATTGCTAATGAGGTGCATGAATGGGTAATTATACCCTCCGAAATATAAGGAAGCCATAATTGCAGACGATACAAACATGTTGATGTATTCTGCGAATAAATAAAAACCTAATTTCATCGAAGAGTATTCGGTATGGTGTCCGCCTACTAATTCGGTTTCACATTCTGGTAAATCAAATGGTGTTCTATTGGTTTCGGCAAAAGAACAAATCATGAATATTAAAAAACCCAATGGCTGATAAAAAATATTCCAGTTCATGCCAGCTTGTTGCTCCGAAATTTCTCTTAAGCTTAAAGTGCCTGTCATCATTAATAAAGCGATGATAGATAAACCCATTGCTATTTCGTAAGAAATATTTTGAGAGGCAGAACGAACCGCCGCTAATAACGAAAACTTATTGTTAGAAGCCCAACCGCCAATCATTACGCCATATACGCCTAATGAAACAACTCCGAAAACATATAATACGCCTACATTAATATCTGCTACTTGTAATGAAATTTGTCTGCCAAATAAAAATAAATCTTGGCCCCAAGGAATTACCGCAGTAGTAATACAAGCGGTAAACATACTGAGTGATGGACCAAGTACAAATAAAAATGTACTGGCATGCGTTGGTATAATTTCTTCTTTGGTAAATAATTTTACACCATCGGCAAGTGGTTGCAATAAGCCCCAAGGTCCGGCTCTGTTAGGTCCTACGCGGTCTTGGAAAAATCCTGCAAATTTTCTTTCTGCAAGGGTAGTATACATGGCAATAACCAAACTAATCCCTAAGATGGCAGAGATTAAAATTAATTTTTCAATAATAAATGCGATGTCCATTTTTATTTAATTTTTTTATGAAACATTTTTTTATTCGCTTCAATTAATACTTCGTTTTTCTCGATAATAGGAAGCGGATGCGCCATTTCATAATGGTTGGAAGAAATAACCGAGGTGTCTTCGATTTTTCTTGGTCCTTCTATTGTCCAATCTGCTGTTGCTTTTTTATCAAATCTACAGGTATTGCAAATAAAAGATTCTACTTCGCCGTATTGATCTTTGCGGGCAGTTACACGCAATACATCTTCCCCTTTATACCATAAAACTACTTTACCCGAACATTTTTCGTGATCGCAATCTCTGTGAGCATCTACTGGTTTGGTAAACCAAACCCTATTTTTAAAACGGAATGTTTTATCGGTTAATGCGCCAACCGGGCAAACATCAATTACGTTTCCAGAAAAATCGTTGTCTATTGCAGCACTGATATAAGTAGATATTTCTGATTGATCTCCTCTGTTTAATACACCATGAACCCTGCCTTCTGTAATTTGATCTGCTGTGTAAACACAACGATAGCAAAGAATACAGCGATTCATGTGCAATTGAATTTTATCTCCAATATCCACTTTATCAAAAGTTCTTCTTTCAAATTCGTATCTAGAATTAGAAGCGCCATGTTCGAATGATAAATTTTGCAAATCGCATTCTCCTGCCTGATCGCAAACCGGACAATCAAGTGGATGGTTTATCAATAACATTTCTACTACGCCTTTTCTTGCTTCTAAAACTTCTGGCGAAGTGGTGTTTTCTACCACCATACCGTCCATTACTTGCGTTTGACAAGAAGCGACTAACTTAGGCATTGGTCTAGGATCTTTTTCGGAACCTTGTGCCACTTTTACTAAACAAGTACGGCATTTACCGCCGCTACCTTTTAGCTTTGAATAATAACACATAGCCGGAGGCACAATTTCGCCGCCTATTTGACGCGCTGCATTTAATATCGTGGTTCCCGGTTCTACTTCAACAGACTGTCCGTCGATGGTTACTTTTATTTTATCTGCCATTTTATTAAAATAATTATTTTACTAGCGCTTCGTGTGCGGCAAGTAATCCAAAATTTCTTGTTTGACTTAATGTTGCTTCTTTTATGTGCCATTCAAACTCTTCGCGGAAATGACGAATAGCACTCGCCACAGGCCATGCTGCTGCATCACCTAATGGACAAATTGTATTGCCTTCTATTTTTTTAGAAACTTCCACTAATAAATCAATGTCGCTTAATTTTCCGTGGCCATATTCGATGCGATGTAATACTTTTTCCATCCATCCGGTTCCTTCTCTACATGGAGAACATTGTCCACATGATTCGTGGTGATAGAAACGTGCAAAATTCCAAGTATTTCGAACAATGCAACTGTCTTCGTCGTATACAACAAAGCCGCCAGATCCAAGCATAGTGCCACTTACAAAGCCTCCGTCGGAAAGCGATTCGTAACTCATTAATCGCGCTTCGTTGTTTGCGGTTTTTAAAATTAAATTGGCTGGCAAAATTGGCACAGATGATCCACCTGCAACAACTGCCTTTAATTTTTTACCATTTTTAATTCCACCACAATATTTATCTGAATAAATAAATTCTTCTACGGGTAAACCTAATTCAATTTCGTAAATACCGGGATTATTAATGTGTCCGCTTGCCGAAATTAATTTTGTTCCGGTACTTCTACCAATTCCAATTTTTGCGTATTCGTCGCCACCCATATTTACAATGGGTGCAACAGCTGCAATGGTTTCTACATTATTTACTACCGTTGGGCAAGCATATAAACCAGCTATTGCAGGGAATGGAGGCTTCACTCTTGGGTTGCCTCTCTTGCCTTCTAAAGATTCTAATAATGCGGTTTCTTCGCCACAAATGTAAGCGCCTGCGCCAGGATGAACATATAAATCTAAATCGTAGCCCGAGCCTAAAATATTTTTTCCTAAAAAGCCATTGGCATAAGCTTCGGCAATTGCTTTTTCTAAAATTCTTAATATATAAAAATACTCCCCTCTAATGTAGATATAAGAAGTGTTTGCGCCCAATGCATAACTCGAAGTAATCATTCCTTCGATTAATCCATGTGGAATTTTTTCCATTAGGTAACGGTCTTTGAAAGTACCCGGCTCCGATTCGTCTGCATTGCAAACTAAATAACGAGGCACGCCTACTGGTTTTGCTAAAAAGCTCCATTTCATTCCCGTTGGAAATCCGGCTCCACCTCTTCCGCGCATGCCAGATTTCTTCACCTCTTCCACTACCTCTTCTGGAGA
>JBILIO010000098.1:0-6994 GCA_044349915.1 Sphingobacteriales bacterium
CAAAAATAAATATTACTGGCCGAATAATTCTTTATTGGCTGTATGCGGAGATGTAGATCACAACAAAGTTTTCGAACAAATTGAACAAAAAATGGGGGATTGGCAACCATCTGGTTTTGATCCATTTGAGAAATATCCAATACCAGCTTTTAAACCTATTGAATATGCAAAGCAGTTTGTGGTAGAATCGCCTAACGCGCAAGTACCTGTATTTATGCTTACTTACCACGGTCCTGACACCAGAAATGATCTTAAATCGACTTATGCAGCAGATATTTTCTCGACTATTTTACAACAAAAGAATGTTAAACTATACAAAGAATTAGTAGAAACAGGTTTGGCATTTCAAGTCCAAGTGGGTTATCAATCGGCTAAATTTGTAGGGCCAATTCAAATCTTTATGGTACCTAATCCTCGTAAAATAAAAGAAGCTTACCAAGTATTATGGAATAATATCAATGCATGGGATAGCGATGATTATTTTACCGACGAACAATTACAAACAGCCAAAGATCAAATGGCAGTATCGGAAGCATATAGCATGGAAAAACCTTCGCAATTTATACATGGCGTTACATTTTGGTGGTGCTCTGCAACTATTGGTTACTATACCAATTACCAAGATAACTTACAAAAAATTACCCGCGAAGACATTAAAAATTATGTTAGAAAATACATCAAAGGGCAACCATATGTAATGGGAGCAATGGTTAGAACAGGTATGCAAAAATCTTTAAAAATGGATGAATTTTTTGCGAGCACTTTAGCTATGCCAGATTATACATTAAACTTCAACATGAACGAAACCGTATTAACTGCGGAAGAAAATGCCAGTAAGTTAAACAGTTTAATTCAATGGTTAAATATTAACCCTAGCGCAAACATAGATGTTTCGGCTACTTGGCACGATGGGGAGAAAAAAACTGCAGGTAATGAGCGTTACGAAGCTATCTTAAAAGCATTAGCAGATGCGGGTATTGCGCCAACTAGAATTATTGGAACGAACAATAAAAAATTCCAAATCAAGCAAGTAAATGTAAATACAGATGATGAAAAAACAGCTGCTAGAAATATCACCTTTAGCATCGTTAAAAAATAATTTATACATGAAAAAAATAGTCAAATTTTTATTTATTGCTATCGGATTTTTAGTGGTAAATAATGTATCGGCGCAATCAAAGTCGAATACAGAAGAAATAATGGTGAATGGGTTTAAAGTATTATATAAACCTACCAACAATCAAATTGTGAGTGCTCGATTGTTTATCAAAGGCGGAACCGCTAATTATTCAAAAGAACTAGAGGGAGTTGAAAATATTGCTTTAGACCTTGCAACAACAGGTGGTTCAGCTTCTTATTCTAAAGACGAATTGAATAGGGTATTAGATAAAATGGGTAGCAGCATAGAGAGTAATGCAGGTTTAGACGCTGCTAATATTTCTATGAGTTGTATTCAAAGAAATTTTAACGGCACATGGGCGATTTTTGAAAATATTATTAATGCACCATTAATGCCCGAAGAAGAATTTCAAAAAATTAAAGAATCGGCTATTTCGAATGTTAAACAATCGATCTCTAATCCAGATGCTTATTTAACAGAGATGGCCATGACAGATGCATTTGCTAATTTAAATTATGATAAGAAACCCGGAGGATCGGAAGAAAGTATCAATAAATTAACGCTTGATGTAGTTAAAAAACATTACGAAAAAATTATTTCTAAGAAGCAATGTTTTTTAGTGGTGATTGGTAAAATTGATCGAAACGATTTAATCGAAAAGGTTAAAAACATGACCAAAAATATGCCTGAGGGTAATTTTGTGGCTCCTAAAACTAAATTATTAAGCATTGCACAATCAACTATTAAAGTAGAAGACCGCAAATTAGCAACTAATTATATCAGAGGAATTATGAATGCACCTGCATACGGAACAAGCGAAACGTATGCCATGCAAATTGCATTTGGCATTTTAGCCGATCATTTATTTGATGAAATAAGAACCAAAAGAAGTTTGTCTTATGCACCATCTGCTAGTTACAGTACCAACATCAATCCTTATTCAAATATTTATGTGAGTACTACAGATCCAAAACAAGCAGTTTCGGTTATGATAGATGAATTAAAGAAATTAAAGAAAGAAGGTTTTTCTGAAAAAGAAATTAAAGATCAAAAAAGTGGTTATTTAACTTCTTATTATATGGGGTTAGAAACCAATTCGGCGCAAACAATGGGCCTTGGAATGGCCGAAGTGAAAGGGAATTGGAAGAACTTCAATAGCTTTATTGAGAACATCAATAAGGTAAGTCCTAAAGAAGTAAATACGGTATTTAATAAATATATCGAAGGAATCAGGTGGTCTTACTTAGGAGATTTAAGTAAGGTTAATTCCGAAATATTCTTACAAAAATTATAACAAAAAAAATCCCGATCTAATCAATCGGGATTTTTTTTATAATTCGTTTTCCAAAAATAAGGAATCGCTTGACATCACACTTGTTGAATCTACTCTTGTAGTGTCGTTGCGTTGTCGAGGCGTAGGACATTGATAATCTTTCGTAATTTTTACGGTAGGTTTTGGAAAGCGACCATAGGTAATTCCGAGTGTTGGATCGTGGTATATTCGTTCCATATACTTTCCATAAATGGGTAGAGCCGTTTTAGATCCCTCGCCATAATCAGAAGTTTTAAAATGTATACTTCTTTCATCGTTACCCACCCAAACACCAGTCACTAAATCTTTTGTAATACCAATATACCAACCATCAGAATGATTAGAGGTAGTTCCGGTTTTACCGCCAATTTCATTTCCTTTACTCCAAATATCATACTCCCACAGGGCCTGAGAGGTGCCTCCAGGCTCTTCCATGCCTCCTTTGAACATATGTAACATTAACCAAGCAGCTTCTTCAGATATCACCCTTTCTTGCTTCGCTTTAAATTCGGCTAATAACTTACCATCTTGGTCGTTTACTTTGGTTACTAAAATGGGATCTGTTTTTAAACCTGTATTTAAAAACACACCATAAGCACGAATCATTTCATAGAGCGTTACATCGTTAGATCCTAAACCAACAGATGGAACTGATTTTAATGGGCTTTCGATGCCTAATTTTTTCGCATATTGAACTACTTTGTCCCATCCAATAGCTTCGGTTAATTGAGCCGTAACCGAATTACAAGATTTACCCATGGCCCATCTCAAAGACATTTCTTTACCAGAAAAATTCCAATCCGAATTTTTTGGTGACCAAGATTTATCCTCTCCATCTTCTTTGTAATTAATGGTGATGGCTTTGTCGGTAAATTTATCGCAAGGGGAGTAGCCATTATCAATGGCCGCTAAATAAACAAATGGCTTAAAGGTAGATCCAGCTTGCCTTTTAGCTTGGTTAATATGGTCGTATTTAAAATATTTATAATTGATACCACCTACCCAAGTTTTAATATGTCCATTAAAAGGATCGAGTGTCATTAAACCAGATTGCAATATACTTGCATAATAAGCCAGCGAATCGTAAGTAGAAAATGTCGTGTCTTTTTCACCTTTCCAAGTGAAAATTTTCATGCGTTTTTGCTCGTTTAATTTAGCTTCTATTGAATCTTTTTGTTCGCCATATTTATCTTGCAAAGTATTATAAAGCGGTAATCTTTTAGCAAGGGTATTTAAGAAATTAGGAATTTCTACACCGTTCTCATCGCGCCATGGGGCTTCGTTTTGCCAGGTATTTCTAAATCTTTTTTGTAAAGTTTTCATCCAATCTTGCATGGCCAATTCGGCATGTTTTTGCATTCTTGAATCAATGGTGGTGTATATTTTTAAACCATCGGCATATAAATCAAAACCGTTGTCATCGCACCATTTTTCGAGGTAATTAGCCACCGCTGTTCTTAAATATGAATCTTTGGTTTTATCTTTTTCATCATCTTCTGATAAAGATAATTTAATTGGACGCTTTACAATTTGATTGAATTTACGCTCTGAAATTACCCCATCTTTAGCCATTTGAGCCAATACCGTATTCCTTCTTTCTAAAGCCTTTGCTTGTTTTGTTATTGGGTTATAAGTGGATGTTGCTTTTAACATACCGACTAGCAAGGCAGCTTCTTCGGTATTTAAATCGATGGGTAATTTGTTGAAATATTTTTTAGCAGCTACTTTTATACCAAATGAATTATTACCAAAACTTACGGTATTTAAATACATTTCTAAGATGTCTTTTTTATCGTATAGGTATTCTAATTTTAAAGCCGTAATCCATTCTTTCGTTTTATAAACAATGGTTTTTACACCAGGAATAAACCTGATTAATCCTTGAGATGTTCTGCTTCGGGTTCTAAAAAGATTCTTTGCTAATTGCTGTGTAATGGTACTAGCACCTCGTTTATCGCCATTTGCGGTAGACCAAATACTTGATCCAATAGAATAAAAATCGATGCCATGGTGTTGGTAAAAACGTACATCTTCGGTAGCCACCAATGCTTTAAAAACAATAGGAGCAATGCTATCATATACTACAGGAATTCTGTTTTCTTTAAAATAACGACCAATTAAAACACTATCCGATGAATAAACTTCGGAGGCAATTGCATATGGCGGATTTTTTAATTCATTGATGGTTGGCGAATAACCAAACAACCATAAAAAATTAAGTTCCATGGCAATAAAATAAATTGCAATTACCCGAATGCTTTGGTAAAGAATTTTAACCCAGCGCTTATCCATTAATGAATCCAAATTCTTTTAATAATTGTTCGATTTTTTGTGTTGATTCGGGACTATCCCAATTGTTTTCAATTTCTGGAATGGCTAAAACCTCTTTAAATAGGGCATCTTGCTTAAATCCCATGGCCAATGCATCTTTATAAGGTGCGGTACCAAAACTAACCAAAGAATATTTTGAAATGTAATTTTCGGGATATTGTTTACTTAATTTTTGTTCTATTTTTTTGCGTAATAAAAATTTTTGATCAGCTACTTTATCGCGCATTTCAATAAAGTTTTCTAAAGCCATATTTGCAATGGCATCTGCATTTGGTTTTCTACTAATCTGAAATTCTGATAAAATAGTTTTCCAATCTCCAGGATATTGATCCATTAATTTGCCTAATTCGAAACAATCTTCGAAACCCGAATTCATGCCTTGGCCAAAGAAAGGTACGATGGCATGAGAAGCATCGCCCAATAAGCCTAATTTGTCTTCATAAGACCATGGATACGACCTTACAGTTACTAAGGAGCCATTTGGATTAGCCATATATTCATCTACAATTTGAGGCGATATAGCGTATACATCTGCAAAATCTTTACTTAAAAATGCTTGTACTTGTTCTCTTGTTTTTAATGAATTAAAAGAAACTTCCCCTTCAAACGGAAAAAATAAAGTACAAGTAAAGGTGCCATCTAAATTCGGAAGCGCAATCAACATGTAATTATTTCGAGGCCAAATATGCAAGGCTTCTTTTTCTAATAAATAAGTTCCATTGGGTCCGGCTGGAATTGTTAATTCTTTATACCCTTGATCTAAATAACTCTGACTATATTCAAATCTATCTGATTTGGTCTGTAATGCAAGCCTAGCAGCAGAAAACGCGCCATCAGCAGATAATATTAAATCTGATTGAACCGAAGATTTCTCCTTTGTTTGTTGGTCTTCAAAATGACAAATACCTTGTTTAATATCTACATCAATACAATTTTTTTCGAAAGTGATTTGAATATTTGGATCTGCATCTGCTAGTTCCATTAGTTTTTTATTTAATCCACCTCTCGATACAGAATAAATGGCTTCGCCTTCTTTACCATAAGCTTGATATTGAACATCGCCATTGGCTTGGTGTAAAACCCTACCGTACATTGGAATACCTACTTTTCTAATTTCGTCTGCTAAGCCAACAGCTGCTAAACCATTGAATCCTCTATGACTCAAGGCAAGATTAATAGAGCGACCACCTGCATATTCTGCTTTACGCATATCTGGTCTTTTCTCGAATATGGAAACTTGATAACCTCTTTTTGCTAAATACATCGAGAGCAAAGAACCAACTAATCCGGCTCCAATTAAGGTTACTTTTTTATCTATTGACATAATTTTTAATTAAATAATTTGACCAAATTTATAAACCTCTTCAAACGAATTATAGAGCGGCACAGGCGCAAAGCGCAATACCTCCGGCTCTCTCCAATCTCCTATAATACCTTGTGCTACCAAGTTATCGAAACTTTCTCTTCCGCCTTCTTTACAAATCATAGAAAGTTGTGCACCTCTTTCGTTTGCTTGCAGTGGTGTAATGATTTGGTATTTTTCGTAACCTAATGATTTATTTTTTTCTTCAATAACAAATTGCATAAAGCTAGTAAGCGCCAAACTTTTGGTTCTTAAATTTTCAATACCTGCCTGATCAAATAAATCGAGCGCGGCACGGTGTGCAGCCATTTGTAAAACTGGCACATTACTTAATTGCCAGCCTTCGGCACCAGGCTCAGGAATAAAGCCTTTTTTCATTTGAAAACGGGTACTTTCTTGATATCCCCACCAACCGGCAAAACGAGGGGTTTCTGGGTTATTGCCATGTTTTTCGTGAATATAAATTCCTGCGATTCCACCTGGGCTTGAATTCAAATATTTATAAGAACACCATGCTGCAAAATCTACTTTCCAATCGTGTAATTGTAAAGGAATATTTCCACAAGTATGCGCTAAATCAAAACCACAAAATGCACCTGCTGTATGGGCTGCTTCGGTAATTTCTGCTAATGGAAAAAATTGACCAGAGTAATAATTTACACCACCCATCATCACCAAAGCCAATGAATCTGCATGTTCTGTAATAGCAGCTAAAATATCTTCTTTTCTTAAAGTATATTCACCCTGGCGAGGCATTAATTCTATAATGGCATCTTCGGGTTTAAATCCATGGTGCATTACTTGCGATTCCATGGCATATTGATCGGATGGAAAAGCCGTGCCTTCCATGATAATTTTATATCGTTTG
>JBILIO010000005.1:0-25304 GCA_044349915.1 Sphingobacteriales bacterium
TCTTAGTCTGCTGTTGTCGGCACTAGTCAGGTTTACATCTGTTGCTAAAATTTCTTGCGCGGCTACCCTGGCCTCTTGTAAAATTCTTTGGTCCTTTGCAAGGTCGGCAATGTGTAAGTCTAAAACGCCACTTTGTTGGGTGCCCTGTAAATCACCGGGGCCGCGTAATTGTAAATCAATTTCGGAGATTTCAAAACCATTACTGGTATTCACCATGGTTTGTAACCTGGTTTTTCCATCGTTAGATAATTTATTGCCCGACATTAAAATACAATAAGATTTTTCGGATCCTCTGCCTACTCGGCCTCTTAATTGATGGAGTTGAGATAAACCAAATCGTTCCGCATTTTCAATTACCATAATGGAAGCATTCGGAACGTTCACGCCTACTTCTATTACCGTTGTGGCAACCATTATTTGGGTTTCTCCTTTTACAAATCGTTGCATTTCAAATTCTTTGTCGGCAGGTTTCATTTGGCCATGCACCACAGAAACTTTATACTTGGGCAATGGAAATGCCCGTATTATACTTTCGTAGCCTTCCGTTAAATTTAATAAATCTAATTTTTCTGATTCTTTTATTAAGGGATACACTACATAAACTTGTCTGCCCTTTTCAATTTCTTTCGCAATAAATGCATTGAGCCTTAGCCGTTGAGATTCGTTCTGGTGTACCGTTTCAATCGGCACCCTTCCTGCAGGTAATTCATCAATTACCGACACGTCTAAATCTCCGTAAAGTGTCATGGCTAGCGTTCTTGGAATTGGAGTTGCTGTCATCACTAACACATGTGGTGCTTGCGAATTTTTGCGCCAAAGTTTCGCCCTTTGTTCTACCCCAAATCGATGCTGTTCATCAATTACCACCATGCCTAAATTTTTAAATTGAACGGTCTCTTCAATTAAGGCATGCGTGCCTACCACAATATTGCATTCACCCGAAATTAATTCGGCTAATGTTTCTTTGCGCGCTTTGGATTTAGCAGAGCCCGTTAATACTTTAATATTCACAGGCAAATCGGAGAGTAAGTCTTTGAGTGATTGAAAATGTTGTTGTGCTAAAATTTCTGTAGGCGCCATTAAACAAGTTTGAAATCCATTATCTATTGCTAGCAACATAGTTAACAGCGCAACCATGGTTTTGCCACTGCCCACATCACCTTGTAATAGCCTGTTCATCTGCATGCCAGAAACAGTGTCTGCCCTAATTTCTTTGACTACTCTTTTTTGTGCGCCAGTTAATTCAAATGGTATTTTTTCTTTATAAAATTGATTGAATAGGTCTCCAACTTTATTTAATATAAAACCACGAGACTTTAATTTTCTGTTGGAATTAATTTTTAATAACTTTATTTGAATTAAAAAAAGTTCTTCGAATTTTAACCTAGCGGTTGCGCGCTGTAATTTTTTTGCATCTGTTGGAAAATGTATTTCTGCAATTGCCTCTGCGCGAGAAAGCATTTGGTATTTTATTAAAATGCTTTCTGGTAAATTTTCTTTTATTTCCTTTAAGGCAACCGACAATAAGTGTTTCTGGATTTTTAAAAAACCTTTACTATCTAAATAAAATGACTTTAATTTTTCGGTGGTATTGTATACTGGCTGTAATGCCGTTGCTACCGTTTGGTCGTGGTTAGCAATAGTTTCAATTTCGGGGTGAACAATATTCGCTTTAGCACCGAAGTAAGTTGGCTTGCCAAATACCACATAACTTGTTCCAATAATTAAACTTTTATCGGCCCATTTTAAACTCTGAAACCAAACACATTCGATCATTCCAGTAGCATCTTCGAATTGTGCTACCAATCTTTTTCCTTGTCTTTCTCCTACTACTTGCTTATTAATTAATTTGCCGACAAACTGAATAAAAGGCAACTCTGGGGTAACTTCTTTTATCTGATAGTACTTTGTGCGATCTATATAACGAAATGGGTAATGAAACATTAAGTCTTGAAAAGTAAAAATGCCCAACTCTTTTTTAAGCACGTCGGCTTTAGCTGGACCAATTCCCTTCAAAAATTCAATTGGGGTTTCAAAAAAATTACTCATTGTTTAAAAATAGAAATAAATCTTAAAGACACGAAAATATATTTCTAATTTGCAGGCTGAAAAAATATATGTCGAAAATCAAACAATTCTTGCCAATTATACTGCTCATTGCATTAGCATTGATTTGGGGTAGTTCATTTATTCTAATGAAGAATGCCTTAAAGGTTTACAGCGCTTCGCAGGTAGCCACTATGCGGATGTTTTTTTCTTTTCTATTTCTGTTGCCTTTAACCATTCGCAATTTTCATAAAGTACCCGTAAAATTTTTACTGCTGATTACGCTCGTGGGTTTATTGGGAAACGGACTTCCGGCCATCTTATTTGCAAATGCACAAACTAAACTTTCTAGTTCTACCGTAGGAGTGCTCAACTCCCTTACGCCCCTATTTACATTAATAATTGCGGTCGCATTTTTTAAACAGCATTTTTCTTCTACAAAAATTAAAGGCATTATAATCGGAATGATTGGCGCAATTGTATTAATTGTTTTTAAAGCAAATGGTAGCATTGAAACAAATTATCAATATGGTTCTTATATTTTTTTAGCAACGCTCTGTTATGCTTGGAGTGTAAATCTTATTAAAAATTATTTGCACGAGCTACCAGCTGTTGCTATTTCTGCTACGGCACTCCTATTTATTGGGCCGGCATATGGATATTATTTATTTGCGCATACCGATTTTATATATAAAACAATGCACGATGCTGGTGCAGGCCAAGCATTAGGATTTGTGCTTTTGCTAGCACTATTTGGCACTGCCATATCGCTGGTGTTGTTTAATAAACTTGTGCAAATTACAACACCAGTTTACGCAGCATCGGTAACCTATCTAATTCCTATAGTCGCGCTGTTTTGGGGCTTTATAGATGGAGAGCCTATTAGTTATATTCAACTAATAGGCCTTGTTGGTATATTGCTTGGCGTATATTTAGCCAATAAAAATTACACCAAATCTTAATTACATTTTTCTTAAAAATTCAGACCACAATTGGTGGTAGGCGAGTGCAGCTTTTGAATAAGTAGAATAAGAAACGAGTGGCGCTTCGAACAAACCCATTCGCTCTACATCTGTTGAATACGGAATAGCCGCCTGTAAGAATCTTTTTTTATTTTCGAACTCAGAAACAATATCAATGTGCATTTTTTTTCTCGCATCGTACATAGAAAAGAATGGTAGAATTTTATGCTTATCTAAATTGTTCTGTTCAAAAAATTCAATAATCATATCGTAACTTCGAACCGAAAGCGTTGTAGGAATCATCGGCATTAAAATATAATCTGCTGCATGAAAAATATTTTCAGACAACAAAGAAATACCCGGAGGCGCATCGATAAATAAATTATCGTAGGTACCTGCTAAATCTTTAATAGACTCTGCTAATTTCTTTTTAGAATTTTTGCCTTCCTCTAAATGAAAATCCATATTTCTGATAGAAAGGTCGGCCGGTATTAAATCTAAATTTTCGTATTCGGTTTCTTTAACCGCGGCTAAAATTTCCGAACCTTTACCAACAAGTGTTTTAGCGCCGCCTTTAAACTTCGGTTTTACACGATAATAAAAAGATGTAGATCCCTGTGGATCTAAATCCCACAATAAAGTGTTTTCGCCTTCTGAAGCAGCAATTGCTGCCAAATTTACTGCGGCTGCGGTTTTGCCCACACCGCCTTTTAAATTATAAACTGCTATCGTAATCATGGATTAAATATATAAAAAAAATTATTTTTCGCACCTTTACTTTAAATCTTAGCTATTTTCAACCATGAAGTTAAAAAACCTTTGCGATTTTTTAGAATCTTATGCCCCCTTAGCTTATCAAGAAGATTACGATAACTCAGGCCTGATAGTCGGTAATCCGGAAATGGAGCTTACCAAAGGGCTAGTTTGCTTAGACTGTACCGAAGCGGTGGTAAATGAAGCTATTGAAACTGGTGCAAATATTATTATTGCACATCATCCCATTGTTTTCAGCGGAATCAAACAATTTCAAGGCAAAACCTATGTCGAAAGAGTGGTCATGAAAGCCATTCAACACCAAATTGCCATATATGCCATACATACCAATTTAGATAATGTCAAATTAGGCGTAAATAAAACAATTGCAGATAAGCTTGGCTTAGTTAATTCTGAAATTTTATTGCCCAAAGAAGCTACGCTTCGAAAATTACAATGTTATTGTCCAAACGAGCAGGTTGGCGTGCTGAGAGATGCCCTGTTTGCTGCTGGCGCAGGAAATATAGGTAACTATTCAGAATGTAGCTTTGTGAGTACTGGCGAAGGCACATTTAAACCAGGACACAAAAGCAAAGCCTACATCGGCGAAAAAGGAATTAGGCATTACGAGCCCGAAACCTGCATTGAGGTAATTTTTCCGCAACACCTGCAAGCCGACATTATTAAAAACATGATGGATCATCACCCATACGAAGAGGTTGCCTATCAAGTTTTTCAAATTGACAACCCAAATCAAGCCATTGGAGCCGGAATGATTGGAAATTGGGAAGCATCTGGCGATTTAAATGCTTTTTTAGCGCTGTGTAAAAAACAATTTAACACAGGAGTGATTAGACATACAGCAGACCTAGGAAAAACCATCCATAAAGTGGCTATTTGTGGAGGTTCTGGTAGTTTTTTAACCAAAAATGCCATCAAACAGGGAGCAGATGTGTTATTGACCTCAGATTTTAAGTACCATCAATTCTTTGATGCCGAGGCTAAAATCGTATTAATTGACATTGGACACTATGAAAGTGAGCAGTTTACGATGGATCTCTTATTAGAAATAATTCAAAATAAATTTCCTACATTTGCACTCTCCTTAACTAAAATTAATACTAACCCAGTATTCTACTATTAAAAGGCAGATTATTAAAGAAAGATGGAAGCAACAATAGAACAAAAATTAAAAGCTTTATACGAATTGCAAACAATTCATTCAGAAATTGACAAGATTCGCATTGTAAGAGGTGAACTTCCAATGGAAGTAGCCGATTTGGAAGATGACGTTGCGGGATTAGAAACTCGTATCAATAAAATTAAAGAAGAGATTAACGAATTAGAAGACGAAATCGTTAATCGTAAAAATACCATGAAACAAGCGGCGGCTTCTATTAAGAAATACGAAGAGCAGCAAAACAATGTTAAAAACAACCGCGAATACGAAGCACTTTCAAAAGAAATTGAAATTCAAGGTTTAGACATTCAAGTTTCTGAGAAAAAAATTAAAGAATATACTTTTGAAATTGGTAGCAAAACAAGAGTATTAGAAGTTGCAGAAGCATCATTAGTAGAAAGACATAAAGATTTAGACCTTAAAAAATCTGAACTAGATGTGATTACTAAAGAAACTGAAAAAGAAGAAGATGCTGCCATGAAAAAAGCAGCTAAAGCAGAAAAACTAATCGAAGAGCGTTTGTTAATTGCTTACGAAAGATTAAGAACGAATGCAAAAAATGGCTTAGCGGTTGTAACCGTTGCCAGAGACTCTTGTTCTGGTTGCTTTAATAAAATTCCACCTCAAAGACAATCAGATATCAGACAAGGAAAGAAAATTATTGTTTGTGAGCATTGCGGTAGAATACTTGTAGACGATAGATTCGTTAAAGAAGAAGCTTAATTTTATAGAATATTCATCAAAATAGAAAAACGATTCCTATCTTCATGGAGTCGTTTTTTTTATGTCAAAATTTCGCTTTCTATTACTGTTTTGTTTATCATTTTTCAGTATTACTGCAAATGCAAATTTTGTATTCAACGAAAATTGCATCAAGGCCTATAAAAATATATTATCCTTAAAGTTTAATGAAGGAGCCTTGCAACTTGCGCAAGAGAAAAAAACAAACCCTAATAATAAGATCCCTGTTTTACTAGAAAATTATATCGATTTTTTAAAAGTTTTAACTACAGAGAATAATGCAAGTTTTGAAAATTTTAAATCAAATAAATCGGCACGCATTTCCATTATCGAAGACGACGACAAGCGTTCTCCTTGGTATTTATATGCAGCTGCTGAAATTAATCTACAAAGTTGTATCAATAGATTTAAATACTTAGAATTTGTAAGCGGTGCTTACGAATTACAAAAGGCTTATAAATTATTAGAAGAGAACCAGAAAAAATTTCCAGATTTTTTGCCAAACAAAAAAAGTTTTGCCTTACTCTATGGGCTAATTGGATTGGTTCCTGAACAATATAAATGGGCGCTATCTTCGATTGGTCTTAAAGGAAACACAGAACAAGGAGCGGCAATGCTCGAAGACTTAACACAAAAATTACCTAAATCAAACTACGCTTACTTTTATGATGAATCAGCATTTTTTCTCAGCTTTATTTATTTAAGTAAAGAAGGCGATCCTGCAATTTATGATAAAGTGAAATTAGTTTGTGATGCGGTGCCAAAAACTAATTTATTAGGCGTGTATGTTAAAGCGCTTGCTGCAAGTAAAACAGGCCATACAGATGATGCCATTGAGATTTTAATGGAACGACCCAAAACACCTAATTACGGGGCTTTCTATCACCTCGATTATTTGTTGGGGCTTTGCAAACTCAATCGGTTTGATAACGATGCCGTTATTTATTTCGAAAGTTATTTAAAAAATTACACTGGCAATTTTAATATTAAAGATGCTTATTTAAAAATTGCATGGTTTTATTTATTGCGCGGAAATATCGATAAATACAACGCCTACATTGCACTTTGCAAAATTAGAGGTAAGGCAATTTCGGAAAAAGATAAAGATGCGCAAAATTTATGCTTGCAAATTTATCCACCAGATATTGCATTGTTAAAAGCACGATTGTATTTTGATGGCGGTTATTATGACAAAGCAGTGTTTGCATTAAAAGATAAAAAAGCAAGCAGTTTTTCGTTAACTAAAGAAAAGTTAGAATACTTTTACCGTATGGGCAGAATATGCCATCAACAAAATAAAACAGACCAAGCAATCGTGTTCTATACAGCTACCATTAGCACCGGCATTGGACTTCCATATTATTTTGCAGCAAACGCATCTTTACAATTAGGCTATATTTATGAGCTTAAAAAAAATTATGCTAAAGCCCGCTATTATTACGAACGCTGCGATCAGATGAAAAACGAAGAATATAGAAATAGTATAGAAACAAAAGCAAAAGCTGGCTTAAGAAGAATTGCTAAGCTTTAGCGCTAGCAGCTCTTTCAGCATTTTTTCTGTTTACAATTTTACTAAGCCTGTACACCATTAAAATATTTATTGCAGACAGCCGCAAATATGCAAAAAAATACAGCGGCAATGTTTTATTTGACACTATAAAGCGTCGAATGTACCCTGAGCAAGACCAGTAGCGTCGCTGATTTGATAAAAATAATGTCCAGTGGCTAGGTGTATTGGAAAAGAAATAGTGCTGCCTATAGGAATTACTTTTTGTGTAGCAATAAGTTTGCCTAATTGGTCGAAGATTCGTAAAGTTACTTCGCCAGTTAAAGTGCTACTTTCAAAATTTAAAATTTGGGCTACCGGATTTGGGTATTGTTTAATAGTATGAGCCATGTTATTTTCAATACCTGTTGTGCTACCGGTAGTAAAATAAAGTGAAGTAGTATTGAGACCCGAAATGCCGTTTACTTCCGTCGCAATTCTCCAATAATATTTTCTGTTTGTTAATGAGAAGTTATAATTAAAAAAAGTATCGGTAATTCCTGCCGAATCTAATTTAATTGCCGATGTAGTAAATGCCGGTGTGGTACTTACTTGTATACGATAAGCATTTGCTTGTTCCACTTTTCTCCATTCAAAATGTGTTTGCGTAGACTTACCAATGGAAGCATTTGCTGGTAATAATAATTGAGGTGCGTCAAGTCCTGTGTAAATAACCCTTGTGGCGCTGGCAGGGCTTTTAAACCCACCATTATTAGCATACATTCTCCAAAAATATTTTACTTTTCCAACTGTTAACTCGCTAACAGCAATACTTAAGGCAGCAGTTGATTTACTTAAAACTATATTTTGAAATAAGCTATCGCTTGCAAACTCTATATTATAAATTAATGAGCCGGGTACTGCTTTCCATTTGAAAAGATAATTTCCACTAATGCCTGCTAAATTATTTACTGGTTGAATAATTACTGGAACAGAATCTATGGTTGTATTGTCTACTATTCCTCGCGTAATAAACATCTCAATTTTTTGCAATGGATTATCATTTGCATCTCTTGCAGAAGAAACTATATTATCTACAAATGTTAAACCCGCAACTACTTTTCCGTAAGCAGTATAATTATTATCTAAACTTGTTGCCGCAGCAACGCAGATAAAAAATTGGGAGTTTGCAGAATTAGGATCCGTGCTTCTTGCTGCAGACAATACGCCTCGCTGGTGAGAGATGGGATTGAACTCTGCAGGAATATCGGTTTGATTCGGATTTCCCATTCCCCAGGTACTTTTTGGACCATGCCTAGAATTTGGATCGCCCCCTTGAATTACAAAACCAGGAATAACACGATGAAAAGCAGTAGTATCAAAAAAACGCGCCGCAACTAAACTGTCGAAATTTCGAACATGCTTAGGCGCAATACTTGGATACATTTCTACTTCAACAGTTCCTATTTTTGTTCCTGCTCTATAGGTATCAATTAAATAATGTGGTTTCCCGTTGTAAGCACCAATTTGCGCAATACCAACAATACTATAAAAAAACAGGGCACTCAATAGTAGAATTTTTCGCATCGCAAATTTTTAAAACTCGTTTTTAAACATCATGCTTTCTACTGGCTTTACAGTTTTGCCATTGTATTTTGCATTACCTTTAGAATTGTACATCACTTCCACTTCGCCTTCTACAACAAAATAAATTAATTGTCCAATGGGCATGCCGTGGTATATGCGTACAGGTTGCGTACTAGAAATTTCTAATGTCCAAGTATTACAAAAGCCTACGTCTCCTTTTCCTGCAGTAGCATGAATATCGATGCCTAATCTGCCTGTACTTGATTTGCCTTCCAAAAATGGAACATGCGCATGCGTTTCGGTATATTCTAAGGTTACGCCCAAATAAAGTGTATTGGGTTGTAAAACAAAACCCTCTGGTGGAATTTCAAAATGCTCTATGGTATTGTGTTTTTTAGCATCTAATACCCTGTCTTTATAAACTGCTAGGTATTTCCCCAAATGTACATCGTACGAATTGGTGCCTAAACATTTTTGATCATATGGCTCAATTACGATTGTGCCCTTTTCTATTTCTTCTAAAATTCTTTTATCCGATAAAATCATCGCGCGATTATTTACTTTTGTCTAAATTAATAATTTTTTCTAAAATTCTGATTCGAAATTATGCCAATTGTTTGGTCACAAAACTTAGCTGAAAAGGGTAAAATAGCCATTTGGGAGATTTCTGAATCGGATGAGGAGTTATATAACATGCTGCAACTCGACGAAAAAGAAGAGCAGCACTTTCAAACGCTAAGCAAAGCGCGTCAAAAACAATGGCTTGGCAGTAGGGTATTGTTGCGCACTTTATTGCAAACCGAACAACACATCGAATTATCTATAGACGAACATCGCAAACCTTTTTTAAATAATTTTCCATTTGAAATCTCTATTTCGCATGCCAATCATTTAGCTGCTGTCATTATTTATGAGGGGAAAAAAGTGGGCGTTGATATTGAAAAAATTTCCGAGCGTATTCTTAAAATTAAAAATAAATTTTTAAGCTCCGAAGAATTAAAATTTATAACTGCAGCAAACGAACTCGAGCAATTACATGTTTGTTGGGGAGCAAAAGAATCTCTTTTTAAATTATACGGAAAAGGTAGTTTGCCTTTTATTGATGGTATTAAGATAGCGGATTTTGAATATGATAAAACAGCCGAAATAGCAGCTAGCATTGCTATTCCAGCTTATCATGCAAATTTCAATGTGCAGTATTTAAAGTACGAAGATTTTATGCTGACTTGGGTGATAGCCTAAATTTTTTATTTTAAAACTACTAAACCCAATTCTTTTTCAATGAACTTGATTTGTTCGCGCATGGCCATATGGGTTTGCAGATACATCGTAGTTTCCTCTTCCGATAAGTTTTCTTTTAGGCGCTCGCCGATTTCAAAAAACAACTTTTTTGATTTATTTAATCGTAAATGATTAAGGGCGCTTTTTACCACTTTTTCTAAAATTTTTTCTTCCTGTGGAATAAAAATATCGTGTTCTTTCCATCGTTCACTTAAATTATGTGGCGATGATAATAATACAGCGGCAAGTGTTGCGGTAATTTGATTTGAATGATTACTAAAGAAAGTTTGCGAAGGTGCGATTCGGTTAGCTACGGCTTGTTGAATAATCCCTAGCATTTGCACATATGGTTCGTTAACAAAGCTGAGTTGCTCCTGTTCAATCACTTGCAATATATATTCTGCAACGCTAAAAGACACTGGGGCTCCTGTTTCGTCTGCTAATGTAATTTTTTGCTCGGCATAATTCACTAAAATTCTAATGATTTCTTTTTCCTGCGAATCATTTAGCCTGTTTTCTATTGCAGCAGGTGCTGCATAAATTTCGCTTTCAATGCCAATTGTACTAAGCTCTTCTTGGTTGTTTGCTTTTTTAACTTTCTTTAAACTAAATTTATTTAATTCAGAAAGCAATAAGCGCTCGTCCATATCCATCAACTTGCTACACTCTTTAATAAATAAAGAAGCTTTTATAGCATCTGGAATTTTTGAAATGCTTTCAACAATATCTCTAATTAAATCTGCTTTTTTAATTGGATCGTTGTTGATATCGGCTAATAATAAATTGGTTTTGAAAACAATAAAGTCTGATTGCGTTTTCAAAACATATTCTTGAAATGCATTTCCGCCAACTTCGCGAACGTAAGAATCTGGATCGTGCCCATCTGGGAATAAAACAATTTTTACATTCAAGCCCTCTTCTAAAATCATATCAATTCCTCTTAAAGAAGCTTTGATACCTGCAGGGTCTCCATCGTAGAGGATGGTAATATTTTTGGTGAACCTTGCAATTAACCTAATTTGTTCGGTGGTTAAAGAGGTGCCAGAAGATGCGACTACGTTTTCGATGCCCGATTGATGCAAAGAAACCACATCGGTATAACCTTCTACCAAAAAACAATTATCAAATTCTCGAATCGCTTTTTTGGCAAAATAAATTCCATAAAGCACATGGCTCTTGTGGTATATTTCACTTTCTGGAGAATTAACATATTTGGGACTATTCGGATTTGTTGCTAAAATTCTTCCGCCAAAAGCAATTACTCTTCCGGTAATATTATGAATGGGGAACATGACTCTATTTCGAAAACGATCGTAAACAGATTTTTTTTCTTCGTTGAAAATACTGAGTCCGGTTTCGATTAAATAGCGTTCGTCGAAGCCTTCTTTTTTTGCCGCATCCGTAAAGCCAGACCATTCTTGTGGGCTAAATCCTAATTCAAATTTCTTAACAATATCTTCTCTAAATGCGCGCTCTTTAAAATAAGTTAAGCCAACTGTTTGGCCATAAGGTGTATTCCAAAGTGTTTCTGCAAAAAATTTCTTTGCAAAATCAGAAGTCAACATTAAACTTTCGCGGTGATTGTATTTTTCTCTGTCTAGGTCCGAAATGGTTTCATCTTCCTCGATAGCGATGTTATATTTTTTGGCTAATTGCCTTAAGGCATCTGGGTAAGTTAATTTTTCATGCTCCATGATAAAATTAACCGAGTTGCCCGCCTTGCCACATCCAAAACACTTATAAATACCCTTGGTTGGCGATACGGTAAATGAAGGCGTTTTTTCGTTATGGAAAGGGCAATTACCCAATAAATTCGCACCACGCTTTTTTAAATTCACAAAATCGCCGACCACTTCTTCGATGGCAGCAATTTCAAAAATTTTGTCAATGGTTTCTTTGCGAATCATTAGTTAAAGTTATAATGTTTAATGTCAAAGGTACAGATTTCTCTTTTTTTAAATGGTATATCCCAGTCTCCATCATAAGAAATATGGGTCGGAACCAGTGTTTCATCATTTAAATAACTCAATTCTATGTTCATTTTTACATGAAAATCGAAAGGAATGGATGCGTATGCCATGTCGATATACCTCCCTAAAATTTTCATGTTTTTAGCATCAAAAATAGTGGTAAGCTCTTTAATCATCGTATCGTCTTTGTTCCACCAGCTAATGCCCTCTTTTAATTTACATTTAAAGTAATACACCGGTATGTCCCCTTGGTAGGTTGCATAATAAAAACTGTATTGGTAATATTTTGCTAATTCGGGGCTAAAAATAGCTGTTTTGTCGCTTATCAGCGGCACGCCTTTTACGGGTTTGCCTGGTGTAAATAGTAAAGTTTTTAATTTTTCTTTATACGCTTCTTCAGTCGTTTCTTTTTGAGTTACTTTTTTATCTGCTAAAAAATCGGTGTTTTTTTCATTCATAAAAATATAAGAAAACATACGAACGGTGAATAGATCAAACTCGCCATTATATTTTGTCACTCGGCCACTGTCTTTTTTTTCGATCAGCTCTTGATGATATCGAAGTCCTTCGTTGACATGTTTTATTTTTCGATAAATTTTACCAGTTTGTTTTTGTGCTTCATCATAAGATTTAATTTTATTTTCCGCAATAAAAGTATGCCTCTTTAAGGCCCTGAATGCCTCATAAAACAAAGTGTCTTGGAGCATTACGGTTGTAAAATCATTGATGCTTAATCCTCTTTTTGCCGTAATTGCCATAGCCGAATCAATATTAACAGAACGCAAGGTGTCTGAAAAAAGTTGCTTCTTACTTTGTGCAAACACAAAAGCATTTTGTAAAATAAAAAATAAAAAAAATAGTTTTTTCAAATTTATAATTGGCTGTAAACAACAAATTCTTGCTTAGGGCAAGAATTTGTTGTTGGAAATATTTAAATGTTATTACATTGTTTTTAATTCTGCTACTAAAGCTGTTAATGCTTTTTTAGCATCCCCAAAAAACATACTTGTTTTTGGATCGTAAAACAATAAGTTCTCAATGCCAGCATAACCAGCACTCATAGAGCGTTTGTTTACAATAATATGCTTCGCTTTTTCTACATCTAAAATTGGCATACCATAAATTGGCGAACTTGGATCTGTTTTAGCAGCTGGGTTTACTACGTCATTTGCACCGACAACTAACACTACATCTGTTTGTTCAAATTCCGAATTGATTTCGTCCATCTCTACCATCTTACCATAATCAACATTTGATTCGGCTAATAAAACATTCATATGCCCTGGCATACGACCTGCAACCGGATGAATAGCGTACTTCACTTCCACGCCACGCTCTTCTAATAATAATTCTAACTCATGAATAATGTGTTGTGCTTGCGCAACTGCTAATCCATAACCAGGCACAATCACTACGCGCTTAGAATAATTCATTAACACCGCCACATCGGTTGTAGATATATCTTTAATTGAACCCGCCACTTCGGCTCCATCTGCAGCAGCAGTAGTGCCTCCAAAGGATCCGAAAATTACACTAAACAAAGAACGGTTCATTGCTTTACACATTACAATGGTTAATAATGTTCCAGCAGATCCTACTAAAATACCACCTGTTAACATCACTTTATTGTCGTATAAAAATCCGCCGAAGGCAGCAGCTAAACCAGTAAAAGAATTCAACAAAGAAATAACAACCGGCATGTCTGCACCGCCAATTGGAATCACAAATAATATTCCGTAAAATAATGCTGCGGCAAATAATAAATATAAAAGTGTACTGCTATCTGTTCCGCTTACTACAACATATGCTGCAAAAGCAAATAAAGCAAACATCACAATGGTATTGATGATATTATATTTTGGCAAACGAATTGGTTTTGCCATGGCGCCATTTAATTTAAGGTAGGCAATAATACTACCCGAAAAAGACACACTACCAATAATCATACCCGCTAAAACTGTGATCATGGTGGAGGTTTGACCTACGCTATGGTGAAACTCCATTAAACCAATTAAAGCCGCACAAGCACCGCCCATACCATTAAACATAGATACCAATTCTGGCATTTTTGTCATTTGTACTTTTTTAGCCGTTAACCAACCAATAATGGTACCAGTTGCAATACCGCCAAAAATTAAAATCATTTTAATATTATCGCGAGAAGTAAGTCCTTCTTTTGAATAAAGAAAAATGGTTCCGATAATTGCAATCGTCATTCCGACAGCTGCAATTAAATTACCTTGTCTTGCTTTTTTAGGATTACTCATCATTTTTAATCCAATAATAAAAGTAATGGATGCAATGAGGTAAGCTATTTCTAATATATATTGTGTCATCATAATTTTCTTTGAGATTTATTTCTTTTTAAACATATCTAGCATTCTGTCGGTCACTACAAAACCTCCAACAACGTTTAAGGTTCCAAGTATAACTGCAACTGTTCCGAGTGTTAAGGAAATATAATTGCTTGCGTCGGTATCTAGCATAACAATAATTGCACCCACAACAACAACTCCGTGAATTGCGTTTGCGCCAGACATCAGCGGGGTGTGCAATACAGAGGGCACATGTCCGATTACTTCTACACCAACAAAAACGGCTAATATGATAAAGTAAATCATCTCTCGATGTGTACTAATAAATGATAATATCTGTTCCATGATTATTTTTATTTAAGAATTGATGGATGAACGGGTGTTCCGTTATGAACAATTAATGAACCTTTGGTAATGTCTTCTGCTAAATCCCAATTAAATTTTTCGTTAGTTGCTAAATGCACTAAAAGCGTTTGTATATTTTTTGCATATAGTTCACTTGCGTTCATCGGCAATAAACTTGGAATATTACTTTCACCAATTATGGTTACCCCATTTTTTTGAATTGTTTTATTGATTTCGCTTCCGATTACATTGCCGCCTTGTTCAACAGCCATATCTAAAATAACCGAACCAAATTTCATGCTTGCAACCATTTCTTCGGTAACCAATACCGGCGCTTTTTTTCCGGGTATTAATGCAGTAGTAATTACAATATCGGCGTCTTTAATGTGTTTCGAAACAAGCTCTTGTTGCATTTTTAAAAACTCATCTGAAACACCTTTAACATATCCGCCTTCCATTTTTATACTGTCATCGCTTTTTACTTCAATGAATTTGCCACCTAATGAGGCTACTTGTTCTTTTGTTTCTGGGCGAATATCACTTACTTCTACTACCGCTCCTAACCTTTTAGCCGTTGCAATTGCTTGCAAACCTGCAACACCTGCTCCAAAAATTAACACTTTAGCCGGGCGAATGGTGCCCGCTGCGGTGGTCATCATAGGTAAAATTTTACCTATTTCGTTAGCAGCCATTAATACGGCTTTATAGCCAGCTAAATTTGCTTGAGAACTTAAAGCGTCCATTTTTTGAGCACGAGAAATACGCGGTACGGCATCCATCGAAAAAGCAGAAATTCCTGCATTTGCACAGGATTCGACCAATGCTGAATTGGTAGCTGCCCACATAAACGAAATTAAAACCGCCTCTTTTTTCATGCTCGCTATTTCTGCAGCAAGCGGCGCATTCACTTTTAAAATCACATCTGCATCTGCATATATTTTTTGCGTATCCGCTAGAATGCTTGCTCCTGCTTCTTGATAGCTTGCGTCATCAAAATAAGATTTTAAACCAGCTCCGGATTCTACACAAACTTCGTAGCCTGCTGATGTTAATTGTTTCACCACCGAGGGTGTTAAAGCCACACGATTTTCGCGCTCTTTATTTTCTTTGGGTACACAGATTTTCAAAACGTATCGAATTAATTATGGTTAAATATACTATGCCTGCGCATAAGTATCAATTTTTTATTTCTTTTAAAATTCCATTAGATAAGCCTTAATAAACGGATTCAATTCTCCATCTAAAACTCCTTGAGCATTAGAGGTTTCCATGTTTGTTCTCAGGTCTTTTACTAATTTATAAGGATGAAGCACATAGTTCCTAATTTGAGAACCCCATTCTATCTTCTTTTTAGTGCTTTCTACGGCTTGTTTGGCTTCGTTTTTCTTGCGCAATTCCAATTCGTATAATTGGGACTTTAACATTTTTAACGCTTTTTCTTTATTCTGATTTTGCGAACGCTCTTGTTGACATTCAATGATAATACCAGAAGGCGCGTGTTTTAAACGAACGGCAGTTTCTACTTTATTTACATTTTGCCCGCCTTTGCCGCCCGCTCTAAAAGTATCCCAACTTACATCTGCTAAATTAATATCAATTTGAATCGAATCATCTACCAAAGGATATACATACACCGATGCAAAAGAAGTGTGTCTGCGTGCATTCGAATCGAAGGGCGAAATTCTAACCAATCGATGTACACCTGATTCGCCTTTTAAATAGCCGTAAGTAAATGCGCCTTCAAACTCTAATGTGCAAGACTTAATACCTGCGCCTTCTCCGGCTTGGTAATCTATTTCTTTTACTTGATAACCATTTTTTTCGCCCCACATAATATACATGCGCATAAGCATTGCTGCCCAATCACAGCTCTCTGTTCCACCTGCGCCTGCGTTAATGGTGAGTACTGCGTTGAGTTGATCTTCTTCTCCACTCAACATATTTTTAAATTCTAATTCGTCGAGTGCTTTCCAAGCAACGCCCATCTGGCTAAGCATTTCGGGCTCTTGCACCGCGCCGTCTTTATAGAATTCATAAAGCACAACCGTATCTTCGACTGTTGCATTTACTAGTGCAAAGGCTTCGGTCCAAACTTTTTTGGCTTTAATTTGATGTAAGATTTTCTCTGCTACTTTTTGGTCTTCCCAAAAATCTGCTGCAACTGTTTTTGCCAGTTCTTGCTCAATTTCGATTAATTTTTGATCGATGTCAAAGATGCCTCCTCAGAGATGTAATTCGATCTCTTAAATCCTTGATTTGTTCGTTGGTCATACTACAAAAATAAGAAATTGATTGACATTGTGAATTACAGACCCGAATTAATATCTCTAAAAAAAGGCGTCTTCGAAATGTTGCAGTTCTTTAAAAACTTGTTTTTCTTTTAATATAGCAATGATATCGAATCTTACTTCTCCATGATGCGAAACAGTAGCTAAATAGGCCCTTGCCGCCCTTTTTAGATATTTTCGCTTTTCTTTATTCACAAAGTTTTCGGGGTAACCGTATTTGGCGCTTCCCCTTGATTTTACTTCCACAAAAATTAATTCGTTTCCTTTGCGAACAATAAGGTCTATTTCTACATGACTAAATTGAAAGTTTTCTGCGATTAGCTGATATCCCGACTTGATCAAATAGTCCTTGGCTATTCGTTCTCCTTCTTTTCCAAAATCATTATGTAAAGCCATGTAGTTTATTCAATCTATAAAGTTTGTAACTTTGAGGCTTACCATCAATTGCTTTTATGCAAGATTTAATATCATCCGAAATAAAAAAAATACGCGTCGAATTTCAAGACTGGGGCACGATTGATTACCAAGAAGCTTGGGATAAACAAGAAGCTTTGTTTTCGGAAATTGTAAATATTAAATCTGCCAATCGAACCAATAACACCGAAATTATCACTAAAAATTATTTGATTTTTTGTGAACACCCAGCTGTTTATACTTTAGGAAAAAGTGGTAAAATAGAACACTTGCTTTTAGACGAAAAAGGTTTGCTTGACAATCATGCACGATTTTATAAAATCAATAGAGGAGGTGACATTACTTATCATGGACCAGGACAATTAGTTGGTTATCCGATTTTAAATTTAGATTATTTTTTTACTGATATTCATAAATATTTAAGGCTCTTAGAAGAGGCCGTAATATTAACTTTAGCAGATTACGGAATTACAGCAGGTAGGTCTGAAGGGCAAACTGGCGTATGGTTAGAGAGTGACGACCCTTTTAAAGCTAGAAAAATTTGTGCCATGGGTGTTCGTTGTAGCCGTTGGGTAACCATGCATGGCTTTGCCTTTAATGTAAACACCAATTTAGCCCATTTTAAGAATATTGTGCCTTGTGGAATAGACGACAAAGCGGTTACTTCGATGGAAGCAGAACTTGGCGAGAAAATAAATATGGAGGCTGTAAAATTAAAACTAATAGCGCATTTAGCAGAATTATTTAACATGGAAATTAACAACTAATGAAGAAGAAAATTATTCAATTTGGTATTGCATTTTTATTGATTTCAAATTTGGCGATTTGGGCAACAGGCACAACCTATATTTACAAAGCGCTTTTACACTTGCAAGCCAACATAGACGATTTAAACATTTTTGAATACAGAGCCGTTCCAAATACCGGGCAGCGCAGTCCTTGGCTAGTTTCGATTGATAAAAACAAAAAGCCGCTATCAGATTCATTAAGAAAAACTCTGCAAACAGACGAAACCGTTGCATTTTTAGTAATAAAAAACGATTCTATTTGCTATGAAGAATATTGGGATGGATACGGTGATAGCTCCTACTCTAATTCTTTTTCAATGGCAAAAAGTATCATCAGTATTTTAGTCGGAGTAGCTATTGATGAAGGTAAAATTTCAAGTATAAAAGATCCGGTTGGTAAATATATTCCCGAATATGCAAATGGCGAATTAGCAAAAATAACCATCGAAGATTTATTAAGAATGGCTTCCGGTTTAAACTTTCATGAATCTTATGCAACACCAATCAACCAAACAACTGATGCGTATTACGGAAATAATTTAAGAAAATTAATGTATTCGTTAAAGGCTGAAAAGCCTGCTGGTGTTGAGTTTAAATATAAGAGTGGTGATACGCAATTGTTAGGATTAGTATTGAGCGCAGCAACTGGAAAATCAAATGCGGCTTATGCATCTGAAAAATTATGGTCAAAAATTGGAGCGGAGCACGATGCAAAATGGAGTATTGATCATGTAAATGGAGACGAAAAAGCTTTCTGTTGTTTTTACAGTAACGCCCGTGATTTTGCAAGAATTGGAAAATTATATTTACAAAAAGGGCGCTGGGAAACACAACAACTTGTGGACAGTAATTGGGTAAATCAATCTATATTGTCTAATGGATTAAACGATGAAAACGGAAATAACACCGATGATTATGGTGACCAATGGTGGGTATTAAAAAATGCGAATTACCCAGCTTTTTATTGCAGGGGTATTTTAGGCCAATACATAGTGGTGGTGCCTAGTAAAAACACCATTATTGTGCGTTTAGGCAAAAAAAGAGGAGCTAAAATAGTTGATAATCAGCCTTTAGAAGTGATTCAGTATGTAAATGAATTGGCTCAGTAGATTTCTTTGTGGATTTTCTTTGTAGAAAAAAAATATACTTAACTTTGTAGCATAAACGTGTTATTAAAAAACCCAAATAAAATGAAAAATACTACATTCCATAGCTTAATTGCTGGAACGATCTTATTAGGAGCTACCTTTTTAGTTTCTTGCGGAGACTTAGGTGTTACCGTAACTATCCCTTATTCTCAAGAAGTGAGATTTGAATTTGACCAAGTAGATAGCACTGGTGCTTTAGACACCTCTGGTGTAATTGTATCGAATCTTGATTCTATTTTAGCTGCGAATGATGCAGATAGAGATTACTTAGAATCTATCACATTAACAGAATTAAAATTAACCATGGTAGATTCTGCAGGAAATACTTTAGCTGGTGGAAACTTTAATGCATTAAACAACATGACTGCTGCCATTGCAAACGACACTGTTGGTGCTATGTTTCAGAATATTGCTTCATTAAATCCAGTGCCACAAAACACTAATCCTATTAACTTAATTGTTGATACTACAGTGGTAAACATTGTACCTTACCTTGCTAAACCAAGTTTCAAAGTTAAATTAACTGGTGGTGTAAATACAAGCATCAATACTAAAACATATGTTAAAGCAAAAATTAGCTTTAACGTTAGAGCAGTTTTATAATTCGAAATTATTTGATACAAAAAAAGTCCTCATCTTTTGATGAGGACTTTTTTTATGCTTTGAATATTGGTGTTTGACTTACATCATGCCACCCATGCCGCCCATACCTGGAGCGCCACCACCCATAGATCCTGAACCTTTATCATCTTCCGGATCGTCTGCTAAAACGCATTCTGTGGTTAATAACATGGCTGCAATAGAAGCCGCATTTTCTAATGCAATTCTAGAAACTTTAGTTGGATCAATCACACCTGCAGCAATCATATTTTCATATTTATCTGTACGCGCATTATATCCAAAATCTAATTTTCCTTCTTTCACTTTTTGTACTACGATTGAGCCTTCTACACCTGCGTTTTCGCAAATTTGACGCAAAGGTTCTTCGATCGCTCTTTTAATAATTTGAATACCTGTTGTCTCATCTTCGTTAGCACCTTTCAAACCTTCTAAGGCTGCTACTGATCTAATAAATGCAACACCGCCGCCTGCAACAATACCTTCTTCTACTGCTGCGCGAGTAGCATGAAGTGCATCATCTACACGGTCTTTCTTTTCTTTCATCTCTACTTCTGTTGCTGCACCTACATATAAAACTGCAACACCACCAGCTAATTTTGCTAAGCGCTCTTGTAATTTTTCTTTATCATAATCAGAAGTAGTTGACTCGATTTGTGCTTTGATTTGACCAATGCGACCGGTAATATCTTCTTTTTGACCAGCACCATTAATTATAGTGGTATTATCTTTGTCGATTAATACTCTTTCCGCTTGTCCTAAGTAAGCCAACTCCGCATTTTCTAACTTATAACCTCTTTCTTCAGATATAACCGTTCCACCAGTTAAGATCGCGATGTCTTCTAACATAGCTTTACGACGATCACCAAAACCAGGCGCTTTAACTGCTACTACTTTTAATGAACCACGAATTTTATTAACCACCAAAGTAGCTAACGCTTCTCCGTCTAAATCTTCGGCGATGATTAATAATGGACGACCTGTTTGTACTTGCTTCTCTAATACTGGAAGCAATTCTTTCATAGAAGAAATTTTCTTGTCGTAAATTAAGATAAATGGATTATCTAATTCTGCTTCCATTTTATCTGTATTGGTTACAAAGTATGGAGATAAATAACCTCTATCAAATTGCATACCTTCCACGATTTTTACTTCTGTTTCGGTACCTTTTGCTTCTTCAACAGTAATGACACCATCTTTACCAACTTTCGCCATTGCATCTGCAATTAACGTACCAATTACTTCGTCGTTGTTAGCAGAAATGGTTGCTACTTGTTTGATTTTATTATTGTCTTCCCCTACTGGCGATGATTGTGCTTGTAAATTTTTTACAACCTCTGCAACCGCTTTATCAATTCCTCTTTTTAAGTCCATTGGATTTGCACCTGCTGCAACATTTTTTACACCAGCAGTTACAATTGCTTGCGCTAATACAGTAGCAGTAGTAGTTCCATCGCCTGCTTGATCTGCAGTTTTAGAAGCCACCTCTTTAACTAATTGTGCACCCATATTTTCTAATGGATCTCTTAACTCTACTTCTTTTGCAACAGTTACGCCGTCTTTAGTAATTGATGGTGCACCGAATTTTCTATCGATGATCACATTTCTTCCTTTTGGACCTAAGGTAACTTTTACTGCATTTGCTAAAATATCTACACCACGTTTCAACGCGTCACGCGCTTCTACATTATACTTTACTTGTTTTGCCATTTTATATATAGATTATATCGTTTAATTAAATAATTGCGTAAATATCAGACTCGCGCATGATTAAATATTCTTTTCCTTCGTAAGTAATTTCTGTACCGGCATACTTTCCGTATAAAACTTCGTCGCCAACTTTAACCGTTATAGGCTCTTCTTTTTTACCATCACCTACTGCTACAACTGTACCTCTTTGAGGTTTTTCTTTTGCAGTATCTGGAATAAAAATTCCTGAAGCTGTTTTTTCTTCTGCAGGTGCTGGTAATATTACCACTCTATCTGCAATTGGTTTAATACTAATTCCCATATTTTTTATAATTAAAAGTTTTACAATTTACCCCTATCTATCACAAGCTGTGCCAAGTCTATTTTTTTTGAAATATTGGCAAAAAGCGACAAATTTTCATTTTCAAAAGCCTTTATTTTCGTTTTTAGGGCTATAAGTGTGACAGCATGGCACCAATAAAAAAACCCCCGCATGTTGCGAGGGTTTTTAAAAATATTTTTGTTGAATTACTTCGTAGTGTCTGCCGCTGCAGGTGCTGCCGAAGTTGAATTTGCAGGCATATTTGTAGGCGCTTGTGGTGCAGTTGATGCATTATCAATTTGCTCTTGTACTGCCGATTGCTCTGTAGTACCTTCTTCTGCGCTTGGTTTTACCATATTGATGACTAAACAAACCACCAATAATGCAATTGCAAGTGTCCAAGTCGCTTTTTCAAGAAAATCGGTAGTTTTTTTAACCCCCATTACTTGATTAGATGATGAAAAGCTAGAGGATAATCCACCGCCTTTAGGATTTTGAACCAAAACCACTAAAATTAATAAAACACTGATAATTAGGGCAATTACTATTAAAAAAGTATACATTTTGTGCTATTTTATTTGTTAATCTCTGATTTAATTTCTTCTATAAGGGAAGCAAAGTAAGCCTTTTTTTCGGGATATTTCAAACTTAATTTTTCATAAGCCTCTATTCCTTTATTAAAAAGTTTCTGTTTTACATATATAGCTGCTAAAGTTTCGCTTACAGGTATTTGCGTGTCAATGGCGCTTTTTCTCGCTTTATTCTCCAAGTTCACCACTTTTTCGTCTTTATTTACCTTGATTACTTTTGGATGCCCCGAGTGGATAAAGCTTTCGATTAAGGCTACTTCTTTTTGATTGCCAACAATTGGTTTTTTTGCTAAAGCAGCGTCACTTGCAAAATATCCTTCACTAAATACATTCCCTAAAATTAACTCTCCAATTTCATCTTGAATTAATGATTTAATTTCTTCTGAAGTATCCAGTCGAATATTTGTTTTGGTTGGTAGATTTGAAGCTGATATTACTGGAGGAGTTTTACCAGATTTTTTTTGGAGCCATTGTGTAAATGAAAATGCCCCTTCTTCTGCTTGAATTATTTCGGATGGCTCGTTTTGTAGTTCCGAAATATTTTCTGGAAGAACTGTTAATGTTTCCTGCACTAAATCTGCGATGGTTTCGTCTTGCATTGTTATTGCAGTTTCAACTTTAGTTTCGAATTCAGTTGCTTGCTCAACGATAGCAGGAATAGTACTTACCTTAGCATTGTGTTGGTGGATTAAATAATATAACACTTTTCTATTTGCTGCATATGCCGCAGTTTGTCGAAGCGTTGCATCAAACATAATTTCATTAGTATTATGTTGGGCTTTCGCATTTAACAAATGAAATGTTTGACAATAAGGATATTTTGTAATTAAGTCTTGCAAAATTGGCAAGGCCGATTGATCCATTTGTTCTGGATGGTCTATATAAGAAATTATTTTTTCGATTTCCATATTACCAGTTTACAAATGCTTTGTTAAAAATATCATCTATTAATTGCGTGCTAATTATTTTAATCAATTCGCTTTCTACATCCGGCAAGTTTTTAGTGCCCGGAAAATCGGCATACCTAGTAAAAGTATATTCAAAACTTTTTGCCTCTTCTTTTTTATTGGTGTATTTTACTTTAACAGATATGCTTAATCTATTTTGAGAAGTAACATTGTTGCCTTGCACAGTCATTGGCCTTACACTATAATCGATAATTTTGCCCTCAAACTCAATATCAGCAGTGTTTCTGGTTAATTGTAAATTTGTTTGGGTAACAATTCTGTCTTTTAACGACTCTGTAATTGTTTGACTTAATGTTGGAACAACTAAATTCGAATTATTTTGAAATAAGTATACGGCAACTGTTTTTGTTTCGGGCGAAATAGATGCGCCAGTAAAAGAATAGATTCCACAAGCACTCATCATCAATAGCAAAATTGACAGGCTAAATAATTTTAACTTGTTGATAAAGCTGTTTTTAAAATTAATTTTTTGTTGCTGCATGTTCTTAAAGATTGATATCGTATTCTTTAATTTTTCTGTACAATGTTCTTTCTGATATGCCTAATTCTTGTGCGGCTAATTTTCGTTTGCCTTTGTGTTTCTTTAACGCTTTTTTAATATAGTCAATCTCTTTATCTTCTAAAGATAAGGTTTCTTCGACCTCTTCTATGGGTGCATCTAATTTATAAGGATTGCTATGAAAGTTATTTGGCTGAAACGAGCTATTTGATTGGTTTGCAGGACTTACTTGCATAGGCATTTGAAAACCTGAGTACTCCAAATTTGTTGGATTTATTTCTTGCACCAGTTTATTAATAATATTGGTATTGTCTGCGATGAACTCATTTGCTGTGCCAGAATTTTGCAACAAATCTAAGACAACCTTTTTTAAATCGGTGAGGTCTTTTTTCATATCAAACAAGACCTTATATAAAATATCTCTTTCCGAAAAATCATTATCGGCATGCTGGCCTAATTTTGCAGGCAAACCGCTCATGGGTTGTTCAAATGGTAAATATTTAATCAGCTCTTGCGCATCCATTTCTTGTTGCCCATTTTGCAATACAGAAATTTGTTCTGCCACATTTTTTAATTGCCTTATATTTCCGGGCCAAGTATAATGCGCTAGAATGGCTTTGGCTTCTTCGTTTAGCTGAATGTTCGGGCTTCTATACTTTACCGAAAAATCGGAAATAAACTTTCTGAATAATAAATAAACATCTTCTTTGCGCTCTCTTAATGATGGCACTTTTAAAGGAACTGTATTTAATCGGTAATATAAATCTTCTCTAAATTTTCCGCGTTGTACGGCTTCGTAAACATTTACATTTGTTGCTGCAACAATTCTAACATTTGTTTTTTGCACCTTCGAAGAACCTACGCGTAAATATTCGCCGGTTTCTAATACGCGCAACAATCGTGCTTGTGTACCAATTGGTAATTCTGCCACTTCATCTAAAAAAATAGTGCCACCGTTTACTACTTCAAAATAACCTTTTCTGGCTTCGTGTGCACCTGTAAATGAACCTTTTTCGTGACCAAAAAGCTCCGAATCTATTGTGCCCTCTGGTATTGCGCCACAGTTAACCGCAATAAACGGACCGTGCTTGCGCGCGCTTAATTGATGAATAATTTGCGAAAATACTTCTTTACCGCTACCACTTTCTCCGGTAATTAAAACAGAAATATCGGTAGGCGCAACTTGTGTTGCAATGTCTATTGCTCTATTCAATAATGGCGAATTGCCAATTATTCCAAATCTATTTTTAATTACTTGTAATTCCATTTTTTAGTTTACAATTTTTCCAATCAGCGTAGCTGATGTACAACTTT